>JBIIMF010000004.1:0-52912 GCA_044338135.1 Ilumatobacteraceae bacterium
CCGACCCGTTGGCGCCAAGAACCAGCCATCGTTGGTCTGCTTCAACCGTGAGCGACACTGCGTCCAAAATGGTGTGGCCGTCCCGAACGAAACTGATCTTGCTGAGTTCGAGGGCTGCGACCACGGTGCAAGGCTACGAGGATCGGTCAAAGTTGGGCGATCGGTCGACGCTAGAACCCCTTGCCTTGTCGAAAACGAGGTCGGGTGCGCGAACATAGAGGCGTGACAGCAACGGTTTCGCCTCTTGAACAATTGAGTGAGGCATTGCGAACCGAACTCGGTGCGAAGGCAGTCACCGATCTGGCACGGCTGAGCGGTGGGGCCTCGCGCGAAACATGGAGCTTTAAGGCTGATGACCGCCCGTTGATCTTACAGCGTCAGCGCAAGGGCGATATCCGCGATATGGGTGTTGAGGCGCGAGTCGTGCAGGCCGCGTTCAATGCCGGAGTCCCTGTGCCTGAACTCATTGCCAACGGTTCTGGCGACATTGGTTTGGCCTACATGATCTTGTCGCATATTGAAGGCGAGACAATCGCTCGCAAGATTTTGCGTGATGAACAATTCGCCGAGGCGCGATCTGGTTTAGTCGCGCAATCGGCGCACGCATTGGCTGCACTGCATTCAATTGATGCGTCAACAATTACTGGACTGCCCAGCATTGATCAGGTGCAGCAGTATCGCGAGACCCTCGACAATCTCAATACTGCATTGGGTCAAGCACATCCAACGTTTGAGTTGGCCTTTCGTTGGCTTGAACGCAACCGACCGACTTCAACGCGCACGGCCTTGGTTCACGGCGACTTTCGTTTAGGAAATTTGATGGTTGGCCCAGATGGGTTGCGAGCTGTTCTCGATTGGGAACTCGCCCATATCGGTGACCCCATCGAAGACTTGGGTTGGTTGTGTGTGCGGGCATGGCGTTTTGGTGCAACAAAACCAGTTGCTGGTTTGGGCGAATACGAAACTTTGATTGCCGAGTACGAAAAGGCGAGTGGGCTCAAGGTTGACCGCGAAGTTGTGCGTTGGTGGGAAGTGCTAGGCACGTTGAAGTGGGGAATCATGTGCATGGTTCAGACCAGTTCACATGTATTGGGCATGAGTCGCAGTCATGAATTGGCGGCAATTGGTCGACGCGTGTGCGAAAACGAGTACGACTTGTTTGTTGCACTTGATGGAAAGTGGTGAAGAAGATGGCGATGCCTCACGATGTTCCAACTGCCGCCCAACTCATTGAGTCGGTGCGTGAATGGCTTGAAAAAGATGTGTTGACGTCAACGACCGGTCGCGTGCAGTTTCATTCACGAGTCGCGATCAATGTTTTGGCGATGGTCGAACGCGAATTGGCGATGGGTGGTCAACAAGCTCTTGATCATGCTGAACGCCTCGCAGTGCTGGGCATGAAAGATGATGCCGAACTAGCAACTGCGATTCGTAATGGCGATCTTGATGATCGTTTCCAAGAAGTGGTCGATCTGGTGCGGGCCAGCGTGCTTGACAAATTGGCAGTCGCCAATCCGTCGTATGCCCTGCCTACTTCGAACGACTGACTACTTTGAACGACTGACTACTTTGAACGACTGATCTGAACTGGTTGGCCGGCAGCAAGCTGACCGCACGCCGCAGCGATGTCGGTGCCACGGTTGCGACGAATGGTGGCGTTGGCCCCCATGCCCACTAACTGATCGCAGAAAGCCTGAACCTGATTACGGCTTGATCCACGAACTTCGTAGCCCGGGGTGGGGTTAAGCGGAATCAAGTTCACGTGTGCAGGAACACGGAACGAGCGACAGATTTGCGCGAGTTCAATGGCGTCGCTCGGGCGATCATTGACGCCATCGATGAGAGCCCATTCAAAGGTGAGGCGACGATTCTTTGACTCAAGGAAACCATTACAGGCTTCCATCAAGGCCTTGATGGGGTAGCGGCGGTTGATCGGAACCAAAGCATCACGCAAGTTGTCATTGGCGGCGTGCAAACTCACCGCCAAGTTGACGGGCAGTGGGCGAGAGGCCAAACGATTAATGCCAGGAATAATGCCGACGGTGCTCACGGTGAGGTGACGTGCTGACAAACCGACATCTTCGTGCAGGCGCACGATTGATTCCCAGACGGGCTCTTCGTTGGCGAGCGGTTCTCCCATGCCCATGTAGACCACGTTGCTCACGCGGCGATCCATCGCCTTGGCGCGTTGCGATGCACGCACAACTTGTTCAACAATTTCGCCGGCGGTGAGGTGACGTGTGAAACCAGCTTGACCAGTTGCGCAAAAACCACAAGCCATGGCGCAGCCAGCTTGAGTACTGACGCACACGGTGGCGCGGTCGGGGTAGATCATGAGAACAGTCTCGATGCGGCTGCCGCCGTCAAGTTGCCACAAGAACTTGATGGTGGTGTCGTCATCAGAAATGACTTCTTCAACCAATGTCAACGAGTTGGGCAACAAGTCAACAAGTTGCGCACGCAACGCTTTGGGGAGCGCAGTCATGCCTTCGGGGGTATTGAGTTCGGTATACAAACCCTTCCAGACCTGATCAACGCGATAGCGCGGTTCGTTCAGCAAAAGGTTTTGAAGTTCGTCGCGCGAAGCGCCATAACGGGTAATCACAATGTCAGCCTGTCAGATAATTGAGTCGAAGTGGTGGTGTCTAAAGAGTTTCGGCAAGTTTTGAGTATTCGGTCATGCGTGCTCGCAGCACGTCAAGGCTCGCGGTCCAGAAAGCTTCGCTGGTGACGTCGATACCGAAAGCGGCACCGAGTTCTTCGGCGGTGGCCATGCCAGCGCGACTCAAAAGATCGTCATAGCCGCCACGGAAGCGATCGGGATCGGCGTGATACTGCGCAAACAAACCGAGACCGAACAACAAGCCATAGGTGTAGGGCCAGTTGTAGAAGTGGCTGCCGTAGTAGTGACCCTTCAAAACCCACATGTGTGGATGGGCGGTTGTTTGATCAAGCCCGTCGCCATAAGCATCAGCCTGGGCTTGCAACATGATTTCGTTGAGTTCGTTCACGCCAAGTGTGCGGCGTTGACGACGAGCAAAGACTTCCGTTTCAAACAAGAAGCGACTATGAATGTCGACGACAACTTGGTTTGCGCCTTGTAAATCAACATCAAGAAGTGCGAGGCGTTCTTTGCCTTGCAGAGTTGCGAGTCCTGCTTCGACTACAAGTGTTTCGCAAAAGATGCTGGCGGTTTCGGCGAGTGCCATCGGCAGGCGCTTCTGCAATGGTGTGCGACCAGCAAGTTGAGTGTTGTGATAGGCGTGACCCAGTTCGTGAGCTGTTGTTTGAGCTGATTCAACTGAACCGCTCCAGTTCAACAACACCAATGAGCGATCGTCGACGAACGGCATGCAGAAAGCGCCGCCAACTTTTCCTTCACGTGACGGAACATCGAGCCATGATTCGTTGATGGCGCGATCAACGAGACCAGCCAAGTTGGGGCTGAACGAAGAAAAAGCGTTGCGGACTAAATGAATGGATTCGTCCCACGTGATTGATCCACCGGCACTTGGCAGAGGAGCAACAAGATCCCACCAGGGCAATGCGCCGGTGTGGCCATGCAGGCGAGCTTTGGTGCGCATCCACGAACGGAAGTCGGGGAGCGAGGCAATGATGGCCGACTGCATGGCATCAAACGTGGCGCGGCTGACGCTGTTGCCGTACAGCGAGGCGTCGAGTGGAGCATCCCAGCGACGGCGTCGATTAATTGTGTTGGCTTCGCCCTTGATGGCGTTCATGGCTGCGGCACACGCGGTGGCAACAGTTGGCCAGGCAACCATTTCGGCGTCATAGGCCGCTTTGCGAACGGCAACATCTGAATCGGTGGCTAGACCGCGCACCGCGGGCATCGGCATGCGCTTTGTTCCCGATGGCAAGTGCACGTCGGCAGTGAGCTGTGATGTGATGTCGCCTTGCAAGCGACCCCAAGCTGACGAACCAGTCGTTGAAAGTTCGGCGTAGAGGCCTTCTTCGGCTTCGTCCATTTGGTGTTCTGAACGTTCGGCGAGTCGCATGAGTGGTCCGAGGTGATCGCGGGCTTCGGTGCTCACTGCAGACAAAGCATCAACATCGTGGTCGCATACAAAATCAGCGAGGCGGGCGAGTAGTGGTGTGATACGTGATCCGGCTACTTCAATTTCGGAAAGTAATGCCTGCGCTGTTTCGTCGCGCGTGTTCGTGGCGACATTGGCGTAGACGTAGGCCTCGAGAATTTCGGTTTGTGCAACGACAGTATTGAAGTCGCGAATGGCGCGATCGAGTCGAGCGCCAGTTTCGGCGTCGACTGTTGGCGATACGCCATCGGGTAGCGCGCGAATGCCGAGTTCGTCGTACAGCGATTCAAGTCGGCCGACGTCGGCGCCAACTCGCTCAAGAGCATCAACAAATGTGCGACTCGTTAGCGATTCATGAACGTCTGCAACACTCCACAGAGGAAGATTTTCGGTAGCGGTCATGACTGTTCGCTTTCAGAAGTTGAAGTAATAGGTGCAACATCGCCAACAAACGCGCGATCGGTGCGGTGAACTCGAAAACCAAGGGCTTCATATAAAGCCATGGCGGCAGCATTGTCGGGGTCGACATACAACATTGCGGTTTTGATTCCGCGGTTACTCATGTTGACAAGTCCCGAAACCACCATTGACTTGCCGAGGCCATGACCATGAAACGCGGGGTCGACGGCAATCACATAGATCTCGCCAAGAACTGGATCGGTGTCGGTGTGAACTTTGGTCCAGCAGAATCCAGCCAGTTGGTTGTCGATCTCGTGCAATATAAAACCATTTGCATCAAACCATGGTTGAGCGAGACGCGCTGACATTGTGGCGTGATCCCAGCCACCTTGTTCGGGGTGATGTTCAAACGCTCGATTGTTAACTGCGAGCCACGCTTCTTCGTCTTGGCCTTTGACGAATGTGCGTACTGCAACCTGCGTTGCGGCATCGGCGCTTGACAACGGAAGTGAGCGGCGCATCTGATGTAAGCGACGTCCGGGGGTGAGACCAACTTGAGCCGCAACTTGTTCGTGACCAATCGTTGGTTCGAAGACCCACCAATGCACGTGTCCGCCACCGTTAATGGCGACTTCATGAATGGCGGCACTCAAAAGCTCGGGACCAATGAGATGCATCTCGTAGCGGTGGTGCGGATGCACGACGAGTTCAATCGAAAATGAATCATGGCCCTTACTGATTTGGGCATAGGCGACGGGATGGTGATGATCGCCTTCCCAGGCCACGAGACCAGCAAAACCTTCACGTCCACCATCGACAAGGTCAAGCCAGAGGTGATCCGACAGCGGGCGATGGCCGTCGGCGCGCTCGGCATCGCGTAAAAGGTCGCGGACAATCGAGATGTCATCGGGCTGCATTTGCCGTTTGATATCTAAGATCCGCATGTCCTCACCCTATCGGCGGTGGTTCAGGGGCTGAACGAGTTGATTAGGGTCAAAGCATGGCCAGCAAGAAATCACCCGCAAAAAAGGCACCAGTCAAGAAGGCAGTGGTGAAGAAGGCTGTGGTGAAGAAGACTCCGGTGAAGAAGTCGGCGGTGAAGAAGACGCCAGCGAAGAAAGCGCCAGTCAAGAAAGTTGCCGCGAAGAAACCGCCAGTTAAGAAAGCAGCGGTCAAGAAACAAGCCGCGGTCAAGTTCAAAGGTAAGCCGAAAGATCAAGCCATTGAAGTCGCTCGACGATTAGCAATTGGTTACCCCGAAGTGATCTGCGAACTTGATCATCGCAATGCATTCGAATTGATATCGGCCACCATCTTGTCGGCGCAGTGCACTGATGTGCGCGTCAACATGGTGACGCCAGCATTGTTTGCGCGTTTCCCTGATCCGTGGTCGTTGGCATCTGCAGATCCGTCAGAAGTTGAAACACTCATTCGTTCAACAGGCTTTTATCAGAGCAAAGCGAAGAATTTAATGGGCATGGCACAAAACTTGATTGATCGTTTTGGGGGAGAAGTGCCAAGCGAACTTTCAGATCTCGTCACGTTGCCTGGTGTCGGGCGCAAGACAGGCAACGTTGTGCGCAGTGTGGTGTTCGATTTGCCAGGACTACCAGTTGATACTCACGTGGGTCGTTTGTCGCGACGTTTGGGTTTAACGAAACTCGAAGACCCGGTGAAAGTTGAACTGCAACTCAACGATTACTTGCCACCCGCAGAGTGGGGTTCGTTTAGTTTGCGACTCATCTTGCACGGACGTCGCGTATGCGATGCGCGTAAACCGCAATGCACGATCTGTGAGTTGGCCGACATTTGCCCGTCGGCAGGTGTACCGGTGACCGCTCCGACAACAAAACGGTCACCAAAAAAAGTTTAAAATCCTTCTAATTCACGGCAACTTCTGATACCCTTGGGGGTATGTGCAGAAAAGTGATATGTCGAGATTGCGGTAAACCAAGTTGGGCTGGTTGTGGAGCTCACATCGAAAGTGTTCTGGGCGACGTGCCCAAGGCTGAACGTTGCCGGTGCGATGAAACTCCGTCAGCATCAACGCCGAAGAAGAGTTTCTTCGCAACTTTGTTTGGGGGTAAATGATGAAACCCGTCGCTAAGTTTTTGCGCGTTGTCATCGCTTTGGTCGTTGGATTGTTTGCGGTTTCATTGGCCGCTTGCTCGGGCGATTCTGGTTTGACTGAATCGACGACATTTACCTATGCGGCGTCAACAATTATTGATGTGCGCACTCCTGAGGAGTTCGCGGCGGGCCATCTTGAAGGAGCGATTAATTACGACTACGAAGGCGGAACCTTAGAGGCCGCCTTAAGTTCGCTTGACCCATCGGTTGAATACGTGGTGTATTGCCAGAGTGGTCGACGTTCAGCTTTAGCGACAACTTTGATGAAGGATGCCGGGTTTACATCAGTCGCCGATCTTGGTTCGCTTGAAACCGCAGCGGCTCAAACTGATTTCAAAATAGTTACTGATTGATGAAGTCGAAAAGATTCTGAGTTTAAGAAATATTTTTGAAATTTGTTGTTTGCTGCGTTGACTTTGTAACACCCCTCTTGTATCTTTAGAACATACGTTCGTAGCGTAAAAGTCTTTAGATCATCAATGAAATCGGGGTTGTTTTGAAGTTTGTGTTCGAGTGGAGTGGGCCAGCATTAGGTCACAAAACTGTCGCGATCAGCGAAATGAATATCGCTGAACTACGCACCTTCATGGCCGACATTCGGGTGCGTCAAGCCAAACTTGACGCACAAATGCTCGAGGCGAACGCCCGCATGATTTCGTTGATGCACGACCCAGTCGCTCCGACCTTCGTGATTCCTGAACGTGAACTTGTTGCCCATGGTGGCCTCACTTCTCGTGAAGCTCGAGAAGTTGTTTCACGGGGATTGGTCACTGAAGCCGCACCCGAAATGGCTTCAGTGTTAGCCGCTGGCGACACGACTGCTGCTCATGTCGACGCATTAGGTCGTGGTTTGAAGATCGCTGGTGCCGAACGTGAAGCTTTCATGGCTCATCTTCCGGAACTTGTTGAAGCATCAACCACCATGACTGCTTCCGAATTCAGCCACTTGGTCACGGAGACCGCCAAATCAGTTGTCACCGACGACGGTCTCTCAACATTTGAGCGCCAGAAGCGAGAAACGATCGTGATGTCTGGTTCATCGATGTTGGTGTGAGGCTCGTCGCCTGCTCATCGCTCTCCAACCGGATACCGCCGAATCGGTTGTCGGTAAGTCGGTTGTGCAGGCATCCGATGTTGTCGACCGACGACAGGCTGCGCCTCACTCCCAACGTCGTAAAGAACCGGCCATCCCAACGAATAGAGAAAACGTCGTCTCACGAGTCTGGTGATGGTGGTGAATTGATGTTGGGATGCGCAGCTGGTCGTGGGTGATGAACGTTGACTGAGCCCACACCAGATACTTGACTCGGAACAAGGCCGTGTGGGCGACGTCAGTGAGTCAACCACGAGCCAGCGACGAGCTTCCCAACAGACCGACAACACGACACATACAGGTAAGGCGATCAGTTCCGATTGATGTTGGCCGATCAAAACGATTAGCGACGGTGCATCAACGTCGAGCACTCGAAGCAATACATCCAACGTGTGCGATCCCTGATTGTGAAGTGATATTCGATCACTGCAACGTGCACCACATTGAATACTGGGAGAGTGGCGGTTCGACCGATCTCAACAACATGGTCCCACTGTGTTCAAGGCATCACCACGCCGCCCACGAAGGCGGATGGAAACTACAACTCGACCCCGAGACCCGAGAAATGCGAGTTACTTGACGACTTTGCTGGCGCGGAGCAGGGCGCGCTGAGCGGTGCGCAAGGCTCGATCGGCCTCGTGAATTGCCATCAGTAGATCGTCGTGCTTGCCATCAAGATTCATCTGGCCCAGATCGGCAACTCGTTGGCGGTAGCGCTCGGCACCTTCGGCCATCACGGCGAGTTCGGCGGCAATTGTGGTCAAATCAGCTGAGGTCACGGCTCAACCATATGTCATGGGTCGTGAAAACAATCATGGCAATCCTGCATGGGGGCGTAAGTCATCAGGCTCTGACTGCCTCACTTGGGTAGCCTTGCAGGGTGACCAGAGTGCCCGTTCGAGATGATCTATCTGCGCTTGAGGGCTACCACTCGCCCCAAGTCGATGTTCGGGTGCGTCTCAACACCAATGAGGCCCCAGTTGCGCCCCCAGCAGCCTTTCGCCAGGCCTATGCCGAGGCCGTCGCCAAGATCGAATGGCACCGTTACCCCGACCGAGGCGCCACAGCATTGCGGGCGGCCATTGCCGAACTGCACGGGGTCGACCCCGCCATGGTGTTCGTGGCCAACGGAAGCAATGAAGTTCTTCAGACCATTCTCTTGACGTTCTCTGGATTTGGTCGAACAGTTGCCACATTTGAACCGACCTACCAAATGCATGGTCAGATCGCTCGCAGCACTGGGGCGACAGTTGTCGAGGGCGAGCGCGGCCCTGACTTCTCGCTTGATATTGCCGAAGTTCGTCGTGTCATCACCGAGTTTCGACCACACGTCACATTCTTGTGTTCGCCGAACAACCCAACGGGCGGAGTCGATTCGCCCGAGTTAGTTCGTGAAGTGCTGGCTCTTAACGCCGGACCCAACCCTGGGCTGGTCGTCGTCGACGAGGCTTATGGTCAGTTTGCCGATTGGAGCGCGCTCGAATTAGTGAGTGAAGAAACACCACTCGTGGTGACGCGAACATTCTCGAAGACCTGGAGCATGGCCGCAGCAAGGTTGGGTTACCTCATCGGGCCGAAGTGGCTTGTTGCTGAACTCGACAAAGTCGTGTTGCCGTACCATCTCGACACCGCAAAGCAGATTGCTGGAACATTGGCCGTGCAATATCGCGGCGACATGGAAGAACGCGTGCGCATGATTGTTGCCGAACGCGAACGAGTCGTTGCCACATTGAAGACTCTCGATATTGACGTTTTTCCGAGCGGCGCCAACTTTGTTCTCTTCCGCACGAAGTCAAAAACTGGTCGGGCCGTTTGGCAAGGTCTGCTAGATCGCAGTGTGCTCATCCGCGATTGTTCGGGTTGGCCACGGTTAGAAAATTGCTTGCGCGTCACCATTGGCACGCCAGAAGAAGATGATGCTTTTCTTGTTGCTCTCACGGAGGTTTTGAAATGAGTCGTACCGCCAGTCGTTCACGCACAACTGCTGAAACATCAATTGAACTATTCGTTGATATTGACGGAACCGGAAAGTGCGATGTCAGCACCGGCATCCCGTTCTACGACCACATGTTGACGCAGGTTGGCAAGCACGGTGGATTCGATCTACGCATTGCTGCCAAAGGTGACATTCAAATTGATACTCACCACACTGTTGAAGACGTTGCGATCACGTTTGGTGAAGCAATCCGTGAAGCACTTGGCGACAAGAGCGGAGTTCGTCGTTTCGCGAGTGGCCTGTACCCACTAGATGAAGCACTCATCGAAATCGCACTCGACCTCTCGGGTCGTCCTTTTGTGGTGTGGGATGTCCCGTTACCCGAATGTCTGCCGCTCGGTGATCCGGCATTTGATCCTCAGTTGGCCGAACACGCCATCAGTTCATTGGCAACGTCAGCTGGAGTGACTTTGCACGTGGGGCTCAAGCACGGTCGAAACGTGCACCACATTATTGAAGCCGCGTTTAAAGGTCTTGGTCGTTGCTTTCGCGATGCTGTGCGCATCGAAGGTACTGACGTGCCATCAACAAAGGGCGTTTTGTGAGTCAACCCGTTATTGCTGTTCTCGATTACGGCATTGGCAATCTGCGTTCAGCTGAAAAGGCATTACAAAAAGTTGGCGGAGACGCTCGACTGACGCGTGACCCTTCATTTGTCGCTTCTGCAGATGCGGTTGTCTTGCCAGGTGTTGGCGCATTCGGTGCGTGCATGGATGCTTTGCGTGGCGCTGGCCTTGAAGACGTCGTGTATGCCGCTGTTGATTCGGGTCGTCCGTTCTTAGGTATCTGTGTCGGCATGCAGATGTTGTTCACGTCAAGCCAAGAAGATCTTGATGCTCGCGGTCTCGACTTGATTTCGGGAACCGTGAAATGGATTCCGCCTGGCGTGAAGCGTCCGCAAATGCAGTGGAATAAGCTGGTTTTCACACAACGAGATGACCCGATGTTTGACGGTGAACTTTTGCGCGATGCAGAAGATGGTTCGTGGGTCTACTTCGTGCATTCACTTCATGGTGTTCCCATGGATCCCTCGCTCGTGGCGGCCACATGTGATTACGGCGTCACTCTGAATGCGGCATTTCGGCAGGACAATGTTTTTGCCACGCAGTTTCACCCCGAAAAATCGGGTGCGAGCGGTTTGGCGTTGCTCGAAAACTTCGTGAAAGCAGCGAGCGGCTCATGAGTGGCAAACCAATTGTTGATCTCTATCCCGCGATTGATTTGCGCGGCGGGCGAGTAGTGCGCTTGTTGCAGGGCGATTATGCGCAAGAAACGGTGTATGGCGATGACGCTGTTGCTGTGGCGACATCTTTCGCCGATGCCGGCGCCAAGTGGATTCATATTGTCGACCTTGATGCGGCACGTACTGGTGACCCGATTAATCGCCCTGTGGTTGCGGCAGTTGCCAAAGCGTTACGAGGTCGAGCATCAATTCAAACTGGCGGCGGCGTGCGAGCGGTTGCCGATGCTCAAGCATTGGCTGACGCAGGTGTCGCACGAGTTGTGATGGGTTCAGCGGCTGTTGCCGATCCTAAATTGGTTGAAGCTGCAGCAAAAGTTGTTGCAGTTGCTGTTGGGCTCGATCATCGAGCTGGAGAAATTGCCGTACACGGTTGGACCAAAGATTCGGGTGTGCAACTGAACGATGCATTGACATGGTTTCCGACTGCCTCGGCTTTTGTGATCACCGATATTTCTCGCGATGGAATGTTGCAAGGGCCAGATGTAGACGGTCTTCGCGCCGCGGCGTTGTCAACCAAGATTCCGGTCATCGCCAGTGGCGGAGTGTCGTCGTTAGATGACGTTCGAATATTGGCCGAAATTCCAGAACTCGGCGGAATCATCACAGGCAAGGCGGTCTATGAAGGTCGCTTTACGGTTGCACAAGCTATTGCTTTACTGAATGGCGCAATCCCAAATAGTTCGGGAACGACGTCATGAAAGTCGCGCGCGTTATTCCATGTCTTGACGTGACAAATGGTCGCGTTGTCAAAGGAACAAACTTCATCAATCTCCGCGATGCTGGCGACCCTGTTGAATTGGCCTCGCGTTACGACGCCGAAGGTGCCGACGAACTCGTCTTCTTAGATATCACCGCATCAAGCGATGGTCGCGACACCATGGTTGATGTCGTGTCGCGAACCGCCGAGCAGGTTTTCATTCCGTTCACTGTGGGCGGAGGTATTCGCAGCGTTGACGATGCGCGTCGCATGTTGCGCGCTGGCGCCGACAAAGTGAGTCTCAACACTTCGGCTGTACAAAACCCGCAACTGATTACCGAAATCGCCACTGAATTCGGTGCTCAATGTGTGGTGTGCGCAATTGATGCCAAGCGTTGGTCTGATGGACGTGAAGGCTATGAAGTCTTTTTGCACGGTGGCCGCACGCCAACAGGCATTGATGTTATTGAGTGGGCGACGCGAGCGAGCGAACTTGGTGCCGGAGAAATTCTTTTAACCTCAATGGATCGAGACGGAACTAAAGAAGGATTCGAACTTCAACTGACTCGCCGAGTGAGCGATGCAGTTGGGGTTCCGGTGATTGCTTCAGGTGGGGTCGGCACGCTTGATCACCTCGTCGAAGGAATTGTGCAAGGTGGAGCCGATGCAGTCTTGGCCGCGTCAATTTTCCACTTCGGTGAATTCACAGTTGCCCAGGCGAAGCAACGGATGCTTGATGCCGGCATCATCGTGCGACCAGCTTCATGAGTAATTTTCCCGAAAATAGGGAATAATCCTCACCAGAATCGCACGAGGTTTGGTGAAGTCGTAGGGTTGGTCACATGAACGCTCCCGCCACATTTACTCCCAATCCAAAAATGGAATATCGCCGCCTCGGTCGTAGCGGTCTCAAAGTTTCGGTCTTGTCATTCGGTAGTTGGGTCACCTTCGACACGCAACTCAATGACGACATGGCGATGAACTGTATGCAGAACGCCTGGGATGCTGGTTGCAACTTCTTTGATAATGCCGAGGCCTATGCCGGTGGCGAAAGCGAAGCCATTATGGGTCGTGTCATCAATCAACTCGGTTGGCGTCGCCAAGATTATGTGTTGTCCACCAAAGTGTTTTGGGGGATTGAAGGCGGAGTGCCCAACATGGGCAACACCTTGAACCGTAAATACTTGCACCACTCGATTGAAGGTTGTCTTGATCGTTTGCAGGTCGATTTTGTCGACTTGTTGTTCTGTCACCGTGCCGATCCGAACACTCCACTTGAAGAAACCGTGTGGGCGATGAGCGATCTTGTTGAGCGTGGCAAAGTTTTGTATTGGGGAACCAGCGAATGGACTGCCGATGAAATTCGTGCGGCCTACGAAATCGCTGAGCGTCATCACTTGCACAAGCCCGTCATGGAGCAGCCCCAATACAACATGCTCGAACGCAAGCGCGTTGAAGTTGAATACCGACGTTTGTATGAAGACCTCGGTTTGGGAACAACCATCTGGAGCCCGCTTGCGTCTGGTGTCTTGACCGGCAAGTACCTCGATGGTGTTCCCGAAGACTCGCGTGCCGCATTGCCGGGATATGGCTGGCTGGCTGAGCGCCTGACTGCACCCAAGGCCCAAGAGACCGTGAAGAAGTTGATTCCCATCGCCGACGAGCTTGGTTGCACCCTTGCCCAAATGGCCTTGGCCTGGTGCACCAAGAACCCCAACGTGTCGACAGTCATCACGGGTGCCAGCAAGGCTTCGCAGGTCACCGAAAACTTCAAGGCCCTTGACGTGATTCCGCTGTTGACCCCCGAGGTCATGGCTCGTATCAAGGCCGTTTTGAAATCATAAATCGGTTGCAGATTTCTTCCCAGATTTCGTTTCCGGCAGTGAGCACGGTACCGTGCCCGTTGTGAGTGAAGGTACCGAATCGCCGACCAGTATCAAAGAAGACGTCCAAGAAGACGTCAAAAAAGATGTTGTTAAAGATCATGACGCCGTGGCTGCCCAAAAGCTTGGCGTCGACAAGATGGCGATCCAAATGCTCAACGATCGCTTGTTGGTCAAAATCCCCGACAAAGACGGCGAGCGTCGCAGCATGGGCGGAATCTTGATTCCGGCGACAGCACAAGTTTCGAAGCGTTTGGTCTGGGCTGAAGTCATCGCTCTCGGCCAAAACGTCCGTAGTTGCGAGGTCGGTGACCGCGTTCTTTTCGGGCCCGAAGACCGTTATGAAGTCGAAGTGAGCGGTGTTGATTACATCATGTTGCGTGAACGTGACATCCATGCCGTTGCTGCCAGCCGAATTGATGGCCACACCGGCCTCTATCTCTGACAAAGTTGTAGATATGAACCTGATCGTTCCTACCCCCGAGCAACTTGCCGCCGTGAAGTACAACGCCGACGGCTTGGTGCCCGTCATTGCCCAAGACATTGAAAATGGCGATGTGTTGATGATGGCGTGGATGAATGCCGAAAGTCTGTCGATGACTTTTGCCGAAGGCCGCATGGTCTATTGGAGTCGGAGCCGCTCTGAGTTGTGGCGCAAAGGTGACACCAGTGGCGATCGCCAGTTTGTGCGCGAGGCCTATTACGACTGCGATGTTGACACGTTGTTGTTCAAGGTCGAACAAGAAGGAGCCGGAGCGTGCCACACCGGTAACCGTACCTGTTTCTTCTCGAGTTTCGGAACCGCTGAGTGACTCAGCCTTTGGTGGTGCGACCGTCGCGCGAAGAATTTCACGCGCTTGCTGCCGACTACACGGTCGTACCCGTGTGGGTCGAGGTATTGGCCGATCTTGAAACACCTGTTGCAGCCTTTGCCAAACTTGTTGGCGACGAACCAGGTTTCTTACTTGAGTCAGTTGAGCATGGCGAACGTTGGAGTCGCTTTAGTTTCGTCGGCCGCCATCCGCGCGCAACTCTCGAACTCATTGATGGTGAACTCAAGATCACCGGCGACATTCCATCGTCGGTGCCACGCAATCAAGGAATGCTCGCCGCAATAGAAGCATTGTTGCTCGAATACCGCAGTCCGGTCATTGCCGATCTTCCTCCGTTGCAAGGCGGAGTCATGGGCTTTCTTGGCTACGACATAGTTCGCGAAGTTGAGGCATTGCCCAATGTTCCTCACGACGATCGGCATATGCCCGATGGTGTGATGAGCGTGATCGGATCATTGGCCGCATTCGATCACTGGCGCCAACGCGTCTATCTCATTGAAAGTGTTCCCGTTGTTGGTAAAAACTCGCAGGCTTTCACGGCCGATGAATTGAATCGTTTGTATGACGAGGCATCAGAGCGTGCTCTGAAAGCGGTTGACGAGCTTGCTCGTCCTTTGCCGTATACGCCAGTCGAACCGCCGCAACGCGACGATGTTCTTCCGGTAGCGATTTCGTCGATGCCCAATGGCGCATACCAGCGAGCCGTCGAAGTCGCTAAAGAATACATCCGCGCCGGAGACATCTTTCAGGTTGTGTTGTCGCAACGCTATGAACTGCAGTTAGAAGCCGATCCATTCGATATGTACCGCGTGTTGCGTCAGGTCAACCCGAGTCCGTACATGTATTTCTTGCGTCATCCCGGAGTCACCATTGTGGGTAGTTCACCCGAGCCCATGGTGCAATTGCTCGGTGGTCGAGTGATCAGTCGACCAATCGCGGGTACTCGCAAACGCGGGACTAACGATGAACACGATCGACGTTTGGCGGCTGAGCTTCGCGAGAATCCGAAAGAAGTAGCCGAGCACGTGATGTTGGTTGACCTTGCACGTAACGATGTTGGCCGTGTGTCGTCGTTTGGCACTGTCGTCGTTGACGAGTTGATGACTCTCGAAAAGTACAGCCACGTGATGCACCTCACTTCCCAAGTGAGCGGTGCGCTCGTACCTGGCAAAACCGCGATTGATGTTTTGCGTGCGACGCTTCCCGCAGGCACCGTGAGTGGAGCTCCAAAAGTGCGCGCCATGGAAATCATTGACGAACTCGAACCAGTGAAGCGTGGACCATATGCTGGTGTCGTCGGATACGTCGACTTCAGCGGAAACCTTGACACTGCTATTGCCATTCGCACCATGTTTATTGGTGAATCGGCGGCCTATTTGCAGGCTGGCGCCGGAATTGTGGCCGACAGCGAACCCGATGATGAAGATCTTGAATGCCGTAACAAGGCGGCCGGATTATTGGCGGCAATTCCTGCGGCCCGTCGAATGACCGAGCGTCGCCTTGACGGCGGAACGAAAGCGTGAGCAATACCGTGAATAAAAATTTGAACGAAAAATTGAATGACAACATCATTGCCTGTGAAATTGAACATTTGGTCTTCTCGGTAACAGGTGCCGATGCCGGTAAGTATCTGCATTCGCAATTGAGCAATGACATCGCATCTCTTGTTGTTGGAGCGTCACGTTATTCGTTTGTGCTTGAGCCCATGGGAAAAGTGATCGCTTTGGTTCGAGTCACTCGTACCGAAGAAGAAACTTTCGTTCTTGATACTGAAGATGTTGATGGTTTGGGCGATCAGTTGTTGGCGCGTTTGAATCGTTTCAAGATCAGAGTTAAAGCCGATATCGCGGTCTCAACAGAAAAGTATGTGACGTTACGCAGTCGCGACGGTTCGGCAATTGAACAAGCGGGCTTTGCGGTGTCGCAATGGGGAAGTGGTGCCGTCATTGATGCACCATTAGCTTCGCTCGACGCCTCGACGGTTGCTGAATTCGTTCAGGTGTCACCCGCAGAATTTGATGCACTTCGTATTCGCTCAGGTTGGCCAGCAATGGGTCGAGAGATCATTGCCGGAGAAACCTTGCCGGCGGCGACTGGAGTCGTGCCTATCGCAGTCAGCTTCACCAAGGGTTGTTATCCGGGCCAAGAGCTCGTTGAGCGGATGGATTCTCGAGGATCAACTGCGCCAAAGAATTTGCGCCTACTCACTGGTTCAATTGTTGATCATGCGAAGCCTGGTGACGCGGTCGTCGTTAACGGAGAAGCAGTTGGCGAATTCACATCAGTCACCGATGGTTTCGCGTTGGCGTATGTTGCACGTTCAGTCGATCTAGGTGTGGTTGTCGGCGCCACGACTGCGTTATGACAATTGTTCATTCCTGAGTTGGATCACTAACTCTTCAATATCGGAACGTCCACGCAGTGCTTGTAATTCTGCAGAGTTTTCTAAGGCATCAAGTAGTTGCTGATGTTGGTGGTCAACACGCCCAGCAACGGTGAGCCATTGAGCAGCAGTGTCATAGTGGCCGATCATTGTGATGCATCGAGCAGTTTCAATTGCTGTGTGCGATGAAGGATGAGCCTTGAAAAGCAACGATCCAAACCTTGCGGCATCTTCAAAGTGGCCAGTGCGACGCAAGATTGTGAGTAGTGCCGATGCACTGAACTCTGACGTTTCAGAAGTTGGTTCAGGCAAAGGTCGGGGAAGAAGTGCGACGAGCGGAGCGAGTTGATCGGCGCTAGCAGCGTGAGGCGGCCACCATGGGGCACGATCTATGGATGTGTCCAACAGATCGTTCAAAATGACTGACGCTGGCGACGAATGACCTGAGCGCAACAGTGAATATGCATCCCACCACGGTGACAACACTTGGGGTCGTTGCAACATTCCGGGACGACCAGTTGTCCATGCGGTGCCCTCAGCGTCAGCAGCTAGCTGGCGTTGACGTTCCAGCAAAGCAGTGCGACGATCGGGAGTGTGTGCAGTATTCGCTGAGAGTGTCTGTAGCTGCAAAACCAACAAGATGGCGGCAAAGGCGGCCAAGGGTCGTAAGTCATCCACCATTACCATGGCAATGAAACCAGCGGCAGTCAGCGGGGGACTGAGCTTCGCCATAATTTCTCGGCCTCGTCCTGGTGTAAAGAAGTCAATGATTTCGGCAACGATTGTTCCGCCATCGAGCGGCAGCACTGGAATGAGATTGAAGATTCCGATTGCTGGTCCAGCCCACCAAATAGCGAACGACCAATAATCTGCAGCGAATTGGTCATGATCGAGCGGGTTAACTCCTAGTGCCACGAGCACGACGCAGCCCAGTGCAATTTGGACGAAAGGCCCGGCCAACGAAATTCCGGCGCGTTCCCAACGCTTCAGGGTGCGAGTCGGGGCAAAAGATGCGTATCCAGCCAAGAAATCAAGCGAAATCTGTGCGGTGGCTCCAGTTTGGCGAGCGGCGACCGCATGCCCGAGTTCGTGTATCAACGTGAAGACCGCGACCGATCCGGCCAACCACGGACCCATCGGGACACCGTTAATGACAATGATCAGCAACATGAACAAGGCAAAGCCAGGCCGTATCTGCACAGGAAATCCGAAAATGCGCATGCACTGTGATGTTATGTCGCTATGCGGCAAGTCGTAGGCTTTGAACATGCCTTACCTTTATTCGTTTGATCAGAAACACCGCCGCCAGCCGATGCAGATGAAAGATCTACTCGGAGGTAAAGGTGCCAACCTTGCGGAGATGACAAGTGTCTTGAAGTTGCCGGTTCCTCCGGGCTTCACCATTAGCACTGATGCTTGCCGTGATTACATGGTGGGAGGTTGGCCGAAGAGCATGGACGCCGAAATTAAGTCGCACATCGCGAAACTCGAAAAGGCGATGAAGCGCAAGCTCGGCGATCCCAGTGATCCATTGCTCGTCAGCGTTCGCTCAGGTGCCAAATTCTCAATGCCCGGCATGATGGACACTGTTCTCAACCTTGGTCTGAACGACAAGAGTGTGAAGGGTCTTGCCAAGGTCACTGGCGACGAACGTTTTGCTTACGACTCATACCGTCGCTTCATTGCGATGTACGGACGCATTGTTCTTGGTGTTGAAGGTCATCACTTTGAGCATCCACTTGAGGCAGCTAAAGAAAAGGCCGAAATCAAGAATGATGCCGATTTGACTTCTGCAGTTTTGAAAACTCTATGCGAGCAGTTTCTCGAGGTCGTCAAAAAGGAAACAGGCAAAGCATTCCCGCAAAAGCCCGAAGCACAATTGCGCGGCGCTGTTGAAGCTGTTTTCAAGAGTTGGAACGGAGCGCGCGCTATTGCGTATCGCGTCCGTGAAAAGATTGACCACAACTTGGGAACCGCCGTCAACGTGCAGGTCATGGTATTTGGCAATCGCGACGACAATTCGGGTACCGGCGTTGGCTTCACTCGTAACGCAGCAACTGGCGAAAACGTTCCGTACGGTGACTTCTTGGTCAATGCACAGGGCGAAGACGTTGTTGCTGGCATCCGAAACACTGAAGATCTCGATGCCTTGAAGGCCAAGTTCCCGAAGATTCACGATGAATTGATGGCGATCTTTGTTCGTCTTGAGGCTCACTACAAAGACATGTGCGATACCGAGTTCACTATTGAACAAGGCAAGTTGTGGATGTTGCAGACACGCGTTGGTAAGCGCACTGGAGCTGCTGCACTGCGGATGGCTGTCGACATGACTAAGGGAACCGTTGGCTCTAAGGGTAAGAAGAATTCTTGGAAGATCAGCAAAGAAGAGGCGATTACTCGCGTTGCTGCCGAACACCTAGATCAGGTTCTTCACCCGCAGTTTGAGGCCGGTGCCAAGAAAGTGATTGCTAAAGGTCTCGCTGCGTCTCCCGGTGCTGCTGTTGGCAAGGTGTACTTCTCGGCCGATGATGCAGCTGATGCATCAGACCGTGGCGAAAAGGTCATCTTGGTTCGTAGCGAAACGAGCCCCGAAGACGTTCACGGCATGATGGTCTCTGAAGGTATTTTGACTGCTCGTGGTGGACTCGTGAGTCATGCCGCTGTGGTTGCACGTGGCTGGGGAACTCCGGCAGTTGTCGGTGCAGAAGCCATCAAGATTGATGGCAAGCAGTTTTCGGTTGGCGACATCGTTGTGAAAGAAGGCGACATCATTTCGCTCGACGGAACAACTGGCGAAGTCGTTCTGGGTTCGCTTGCATTGCAAGAAGCAAAACCACCGAAAGAATTCGAAATCATCCTGAAGTGGTGTGATCAAGTCCGTAAGGGCAAGATGGCAGTACGTGCAAATGCTGATACTGGTGAAGATGCAACGAACGCTCGCAAACTTGGCGCTGAAGGAATTGGTCTGTGCCGTACCGAGCACATGTTCTTGGCCGAAGATCGTCTACCCGTTGTGCGCCGCATGATCTTGGCGCAAAATGCCGAAGAAGAGGCCAGCGCACTTGAAGAACTTCGCAAGGTGCAAAAGAAAGACTTCATCGACATCTTGAAAGCCATGGACGGACTTCCCGTCACTGTGCGTTTGCTTGATCCGCCGTTGCACGAATTCTTGCCCAATGTCCATGAACTCGAAATCGAAAAAGCCACGACTCCTGCCGGTGAGTGGTCAAAAGAAAAAGAACAGTTGTTGAAGGCCGCTCATGAATGGGCCGAACACAACCCCATGCTCGGAACACGTGGTGTGCGTCTTGGTGTTGTGAAGCCAGGTTTGTACGCCATGCAAGTTCAAGCACTGATGGAAGCTGCTGCCGATCGTGCCGCTAATGGTGGTAAGCCCATCGTTGAAGTCATGATTCCGTTGACTGTCACCCGTGAAGAACTGGCTTTGGCTCGTTCGTGGGTTGTTAAGGGAATCGCTGATGCAACCAAGGGTTCAGCCAAGAAACCCAAGGTGTCAATCGGAACCATGATTGAAACACCGCGTGCTGCCTTGCGTGCTGACGAGTTGTCGGAAGAAGCTGATTTCTTCAGCTTTGGTACAAACGACCTCACCCAGATGACGTTTGGTTTTAGTCGCGACGACATCGAAAGCCGCATGATGCCGGCATACCTTGAAGGCGGGCTGCTCAAGCGCAACCCGTTCGAGACCATTGATCAAGATGGTGTTGGCGAATTGGTCGAGATTGCGGCTAAGCGTGGACGTGCTGCCAAGCCCGGTATCAAACTGGGTGTCTGTGGCGAGCACGGTGGCGACCCCGAATCAATCGACTTGTTCTACCGAGTTGGTCTTGATTATGTAAGTTGTTCACCGTTCCGAGTTCCGATCGCACGCCTTGCTGTTGCACAGGCAGTTCTCGCTTCAGGCGGAAAAAAGAAGTCAGATACCAAATAGGTCCATGGCGGGCCACAAAACATAGGAGATCACAATGCAAATTCAGACTCGACAAGGTCCCGCTTACGGCGTGGCCAGAATTACCTTGGCCGGCAATGAACTCGTGCGTGTCGAAAGTGGGGCCATGATGACGATGTCAACGGGTGTCATGCTGTCCGCGAAAGCCGAAGGCGGAATTATGAAGAGCCTTAAGCGCGCTGCACTCGGTGGCGAAAGCTTCTTCGTGAGCACGTACACGGCGCCTGCTGGTGGTGGCTTTGTTGATGTGGCAGCGCGTTTGCCTGGCGACATCGTTTCTTTTGATGTCTCTACGGCAACACCTTTGTTTATTCAAAAAGGTTCATGGCTAGCCAACGACACCAATGTCACCATTGATACTCAGTGGGGTGGATTCAAGAACATGTTTGGCTCTGAAGGCGGATTCATTATTCGTGCTGAAGGTCAAGGTCCAGTTGTATTTGCCTGCTACGGGGCCCTTGAAGTGTGGGAATTGCAAGCTGGTCAAAGTTTGACGGTTGACACTGGCCACATGGTCGCGTACGAAGGCACGGTGTCAATGAATATTCGTCAAGCCAGTGGAGGTCTGATGCAGACTTTCAAGAGTGGCGAAGGTCTTGTTTTTGATTTCACCGGTCCAGGCAAAGTGTGGACTCAGACCCGTAACCCCAACGAACTATTGGGTTGGATTCAGAGCATGATGCCGACGGGTTCAGGCGCAAGTGGTGGATCGCTCGGCGGATTGTTTAATCGCGCCTAGTGATTTGTGGTGTTTCTCCATGAAGGCTGATCGGGATAAACCGTCCGCTCCACCCATGGATTAGCCTCACGTGCATGGCATTCGTTGAGGACGACATCGAGAGGGTGCGGGCTTCCACATCTATCGTCGAGGTCGTTCAGCAGTATGTGGCATTGCGCAAAGCAGGTCGCAACTGGGTGGGTCTATGTCCATTTCATACCGAAAAGAGCGGTTCGTTTAACGTCCGCGAAGAAACCGGTCGCTACAAATGTTTCGGTTGCCAAGCAGCCGGAGACATTTTTACGTTCGTTCAAGAGATTGAACACATTGACTTCGTGTCATCAGTCGAGAAATTGGCAGCACGCGCCAATATCACGCTCACCTATACGACTGGTGGCGAAAGTCAAGATCGACAGCGACGTAAAAAACTCATCGCCGCCATGGCTGAGGCCGTTGACTGGTATCACCAACGCTTATTGCATTCGCCAGATGCTCGCGCAGCCCGCGACTATTTGCGCGATCGCGGCCTTTCGGGAGATGTGGCGCGACAATTTCAATTGGGCTACGCGCCCGACGAATGGGACGCGCTCAGCCAACACTTGGTGAAAAAGGGATACGCGGCCGATGTGTTAAGCGATGTTGGATTGGCGTTTACAAATAAGGCCAATCGATTACAAGATTCATTTCGCGCGCGCATCATGTTTCCGATCTTCAGCGATAACGGAGATCCCGTGGCTTTTGGCGGACGTATTTTGCCGGGGAGTGCCGATCCAGCGAAGTACAAGAACTCATCGGAAACCAAGATCTACTTCAAGTCCAAGACTTTGTATGGTCTGAACTGGGCGAAGAACGATGTTGTCAAAGGCGACCAAGTAATCGTGTGTGAGGGTTATACCGATGTCATTGGGTTTCATCGCTCTGGCGTTACGCGTGCAGTTGCAACCTGCGGAACATCGCTGACCGAAGAGCATGTGCGTATTCTGAAACGATTCGCGAGCAAAGTTGTGTTGGCTTTCGACGCTGACGCTGCTGGTCAAGGTGCGGCCGAAAAGTTTTATGAGTGGGAAAAGAAATATCAGGTTCAAGTTTCGGTTGCTCGCTTTCCCGATGGAAAAGATCCAGGTGATTTAGCGATTTCAGATCCGGCGGCTTTGGCTGCAGCAATCGAAGATGCCGTACCATTCTTAGGATTCCGTGTTAATCGAGTCGTGTCTGGCAAGCCTTTACGAAGTCCAGAAGATCGGGCACGTATTGCTGCGCAAGCAATGGAAGTGATTAACGAGCATCCTGATGTGAACGTTCGCAAACTGTATGCCGGCGAAGTTGCTGCCAGAGTTGGTTTGCCCGTCGCCGACTTAAGTCGTTTAGCCGAACGTCGTTCTGCACAACCGGTCGTCGCAGCACCAGTCTCTCGTGGGGTCGGAGTATCAGAAAATGCTGAATTCATCGCCATTAGTTTGTTGTTGCAGAATTGGGATGACATTGCGCCTTGGTTGATTGAGGCACTCTTTGCTGCTGAAATCCCTCGGCGAGCATTCTTGACTTTGGCGACTGCCTCCGAGATTGAAACAGGGAGTTTGCTCAATAACGCACTGGGAATAGCCGACCCCGAGGTTCGTGAGGTGCTTGAACGGGCGGCAGTTGCCGATATCGAGGTCGAACCTAGTTCAGTTGCTCTCAATCTGATTGGCGTCACAGTTCGTCGAATTTTGACTCAACGTACGCGAATAGACAATCCTGATGAAATTCGTGCAGACCGTGATGCACGCGTGCAACTTGAGAATCTTGACAATGAGCGCACGGCTTTAGCGGCTGCTGAGTCATTGCTAATGTGGTTAGCAGTACGAACTCAGCCGGGGGGTCGAGGTGACAACAGCGAAGAATGATGGCAGCACCAATGTTGCTGCGACATCATCAATTCCTGTTGCTGGCATTGATCAAGCCGAGTGGGCGGCCCTCATTGCTTTTGGTCAGCGTCGAGGTGAGTTGTCAACTGAAGACATTGTTGATGCATTGCGTGATATCGAATTGTCGCCTGAAGTCATTGATGCAGTCAGATCTTCGATTGAACAAATCGGGATCAAAGTTGATCAGTCCTTTGAGCTTGATGACTCGGGCGAACTCCGACGCCCCTCGCTGAACGGTTCAAAGGAAAAAGCTTCGGCGAAACGCGTGATGCGCAGCGGGCGTGCAAGTGACGATTCTGGTCAAGATGCGATTCGGATGTATCTCCAAGAAATCAGTCGTATTGCTTTGTTGACCGCCGACGAAGAAAAAGTTCTGGGCCGAAAGATTGTGCTTGGGGTTGAAGCACAAACCGAACTTGAAAGTTTGGGCAAAACCGTGTCATTGCTCGATCAGCGACGTTTGCAACGAGCCATTGATCAAGGTCGTCGTGCCCGCGAAGATCTCACGCAGGCAAACTTGCGATTGGTCGTCAGTATCGCGAAGCGCTACACAAAAGTTTCAATGCCACTCGCCGATGCGATTCAGAGCGGAAACATTGGGCTCATGAAAGCAGTCGAGAAATTTGACTACACCCGGGGATTCAAGTTTTCGACCTATGCGACGTGGTGGATTAAACAGGCGATTTCTCGTGCCGTTGCCGAAGAGAGTCGCAATATTCGTATTCCGACGCACGCAATGGAGAACATCAACCGAGCCATTCGTGTTCAACGCGAACTCACCCAGTTGAACCAGCGTGAACCAACAATGATCGAAATAGCTAAAGCTCTCGGTGAGTCTCCCGAGCGAGTTGCTGAGTATTTCAGACTCGCGGCCGACACAACAAGTCTTGATCAGCCCACTCGCGCTGATGGTGATTCAACGGTTGCCGACCTGATCGCTGCGACCGATGCGGTCGATCCGAGCGGAGGACTTGAACTTGATGACATGCGTGAAGCGATGCGCGCTGTCCTCAACGAACTTCCCGAGCGTGAACGCGAAGTTGTGAAGATGCGGTTTGGGCTTGGTAACGAAGAAGGGGCGACCCTTGAAGAAGTGGGGCAGGCCTTCAATATCACCCGCGAGCGAGTCCGTCAGATCGAGGTTCGGACCCTGTATCGGCTACGCCACGTGGCCAGTGGGCGAGCTTTGCGCAATTTCGTCGACGATTGAGTGTGGCCGTTCAGGGGTATCCTGATCCCGCTATGGCAACTCAAGACCCTCGTTCGTATGTCGTGCGCACCTTTGGGTGCCAGATGAACGACCACGATTCTGAGCGAATCTCCGGTTTGCTTGACGCCGATGGTTTGTCGGCGGTTGAAGACGAAGACGACGCCGATGTCGTGGTGCTGAACACGTGCTGTATTCGTGAAAACGCCGACAACAAGTTGTACGGCAATCTTGGAATGCTGAAGCGTTGGAAAGATGCTCGCGAAGGTCGTCAAATTGTGGTCTCGGGTTGCTTGGCCCAAAAAGATCGTGACATCGTGCAAAAGCGTGCACCGTGGGTCGACGTCGTGATGGGAACACACAACGTGCACCGCGCCGCCGAACTCCTTGAGACCTCCCGGATTGATGGACCACTGACCGAAATTTTGGAAGAGGCAGTCCTCGATGACCATGCGATGTTTCCGTCGGCATTGCCAGCCAAGCGTGTCACCTCATACGACGCTTGGGTCACTATCCAAATCGGCTGCGACAATTCGTGTGCCTTTTGCATCGTTCCTTCAGTGCGTGGTTCAGAAATTAGTCGCCCCTACACCGACATTGTCTCGGAAGTTCGCGCTCTTGCCGATCAGGGTGTCACCGAAGTGACCTTGCTTGGTCAGAACGTCAACAGCTATGGCCGCGACTTGCAACTTGATAAACGACGCGCTGGCGAAGACGTTTCTGCTCGACCATTATTCAGCGAGTTGTTGCGTGAAGTCGGGCAAGTGCCGGGCATCAAGCGTGTTCGTTTCACTAGTCCGCATCCCAAAGATATGCGACCCGAGACTTTCGCCGTGATGGCCGAAGTGCCGACGATCTGCGAGCACTTGCATTACCCATTGCAGTCGGGGAGCGATCGTTTACTCGCCATCATGCATCGCGGCTATAACGCAGAGCGTTATCTCGAGCGGTTGCATGAAGCTCGCCGATTAATTCCGGATTTGGCCATTAGCACCGACATCATTGTTGGCTTTCCTGGTGAAACCGAAGAAGACTTTGTGCGCACGCTTGAAGTATCGGCCGAGGCCGATTACGACTACGCCTACACGTTTATGTTTTCGCCACGTGAGGGAACCGAAGCTGCAACGATGGTTGATCAGTTTGTTGATCCAGCTGTGGTCGCCGATCGTTTTGCCCGTTTGCGTGTTGTTGTTGAGCATTCGGCTGTCATTCGGCATGAAGCGCGGATCGGTCGAATCGAAGATGTCTTAATCGAGGGTCCGTCACGTCGCAACCCCGAGGTCTATCAAGCGCGTACGCGACAGAACAAAGTTGTGCACTTCAGGCCGACGAATGCAATTCGTGCTGGAAGTTACGGATTGGTCGAAATTACCGAGGCTGCGCCACACCACCTTCGTGGAATTTTGCGTGAGGTCACATCAGATCCATCGCACAAAGTTCGCATTCCTGTCGCATCGATGTGATGACCGAATGACGACTCGTGCAACAGTTGTCCCGCAGTCGATTGTGATTCTGGGTCCAACTGCGAGTGGAAAATCATCAGTGGCGATGGCTGTCGCGACGTCTGATGTGGGTCGGAAGTTGGGCGTTGAGCTCGTTTCAATAGATGCGATGCAGGTTTATCGCGGTATGGATATCGGAACTGCGAAGCCTTCCGTCGCAGAACAGCAATCAGTGCGTCATCATCTGATCAATTTGGTCGATGCAACCGAGTCGTTCACGGTCGCCGAATTTCAATTGGCGTATCACTCGGCAATCAGCGACATCGCATCGCGTCAAGGTCGGGCATTGCTGGTTGGTGGAACTGGGTTGTATGTGCGGGCTGTTGTTGATGCGTTGACATTGCCTGGGCAGTGGCCAGAGGTGCGAGCCCGCTTAGATCATGAACTACTGGAACTCGGTCCCGAAGTTCTTCATGCTCGTCTGGCGCTTTTAGACCCGATTGCCGCATCAAAAATGGAACCCAACAATGTTCGACGCATTGTGCGGGCCTTAGAGGTGTGCGAGGGGAGCGGTCAACCGTTTTCCTCATTCGGTCCAGGTGTTGACACCTACCCAGACAGTCCGGTGCTACAAGTGGCATTGCGCTGGCCGCGCGAGGTTTTGGCGCAGCGAATCGAAGAGCGCGTGCACACCATGATTGAACGCGGTCTTCGCGACGAAGTCGAGAGATTGCTCGTAGCCGGACTATCGCTCACCGCAATGCAAGCTCTGGGCTACAAAGAAATGGTTGAACACCTCGAGGCTCGGATGTCCCTTGACGAAGTGGTCGAGACGGTTGTCTTACGGACTCGTCAGTTCGCGGTGCGACAAGAACGTTGGTTCCGTCGCGACCCCAGAATTACCTGGTTCGATATTGACAAAGATCCAGTGTCCGAAGTGGCCCCGCACCTTATTGACCTCATGAGCCGTGAGCCTTTTGGCGTAGTCTGAAGACCAGCACTATGCAGATTGATCTTTCGAAACACCATGGCCTCGGAAATGACTTTTTAGTCATTAATGTGGCGCAGACCAATAGTTCTTTTGCCTGGCCCGAACTCGCGCAGCGCTGGTGCGATCGTCGATTCGGGGTTGGTGCCGATGGTTTGTTGTTGCTCGAGATCAAAGAGGGCAATCGACTCGGGATGATCCTGTATAACGCCGATGGCAGCCGTGCCGAGATGAGTGGCAATGGCATTCGCTGTTTGGTGCAAGCTGCTCATTGGACAATTGCTGGCCCCGAAGGTCAGCCCGCAACGTACACAGTCGATACCGATGCTGGTGAACGCCTTGTGAGTGTTGAGAGCGAATGGGATCAGGGCTCGTTGCAGATCAGCGTTGATATGGGCTGCGTATCCGATCTCACCGAACCCCACAACTGGGACGCTCTTGGTTGCAATCCCGATCGTCCCGTGCGTCATGTGTCGATGGGCAATCCGCATTCGGTTGTTGGCGTTGACGATGTTGCCGCTGTCGATTTAGCCGAACTTGGTCAAAAAGTTCCACACGTGAATCTCGAAATTATCGAACCAGGTCCCGAACCCCATGCGATCACGATGCGGGTACATGAGCGTGGCGCCGGAATCACGATGGCTTGTGGAACTGGTGCATGCGCTGCGGCCGAAGCAGCAGTTGCCTGGGGGCTTGTTCCTGCTTCAACGCCCGAAGTCATTGTGCATATGGATGGTGGCGATGCCAAAGTTCGTGTTGATTCGTCAACACGTGCGGTGACCCTGATTGGGCCCGCAGTCTTTGTTGCATCAATTTCGGTGCACATGTGACGAATTCAAGTCCAAACTCGCCCTATAACCAAGCCCTCGGTCAGACCCTGATTGAGCGCTCAATTCGTGAGCGAATTGTTTTGGTTGGTGTGACGCTGAATGGCAAAACCGAAGAAGAGACAGAGGCCAGTCTGGATGAATTGAGTTTGTTAATCGATACTGCGGGTGCAGATGAAGCAGGTCGATTGACACAAAAGCGCGACGTTCCCGATCACACGTGGTTCGTGGGTAAAGGTAAGGCCGAAGAACTGCGCGACTTGTGTTTGGCAGTTGACGCCGACACGGTGGTTTTTGATAATGAATTATCTCCTGGTCAGCAATACAACTTAGAAAAGTTGTTAGGTCGAACCGCCCTTGATCGCACTGCGGTCATTCTGGATATTTTTGCGCAGAATGCGCACACGCTTGAAGGTAAGGCCCAAGTTGAACTGGCGTTGCTGCGTTATCGTCTACCGCGTTTGCGTCGAGGTGCCGATGCCAAGATGTCGCAACAACGCGGTGGAGTCGGATCGCGTTTCGGTAGTGGTGAAACAAAACTAGAAGTCGATCGTCGACGAATCAAGAACCGTATTTCACGACTTGAGCAAGAACTCAAAGAACTCGGTAGTACACGCGATCTCCAACGTAAAGGTCGTTCGCGTAGCGGGCTAGCCAACGTCGTCATCGTTGGATACACCAACGCAGGTAAATCAACCTTGTTGAATCGGCTCACGAACGCTGGAGTTTTGGTCGAAGACCGTCTGTTCGCAACTCTTGACCCAACGACACGTCGCTTGTCGTTTCCTGGTGGTGAACCGGTGTTGGTGACTGACACCGTTGGTTTCGTGCGTCGTCTTCCGCACGGACTTGTTGAATCATTCAAGAGCACGCTCGAGGTGGCTGCTCGGGCTGACTATTTGGTGCACGTGGTCGACGGTTCATCGTCTGACCCCATCGGCCAAATAGATGCCGTTCGAACCGTCTTGCGCGAAATACACGCCGATGAAGTTCCTGAGTTCGTCGTGTTTAACAAAAGCGATCTCGACCCAGTCGGAGTAGCCGATGTTGTCGCATGGCATCCCGGATCAGTGGGCATTAGCGCGCACACCGGCGACGGAATTGATCTCTTTTTGCAAACACTGTCAGATCGCTTGCGTTCGGTCAGCAAAGTCATTGAACTGCTGATCCCGTATGAACGTGGCGACATTTTGGCGGCAGTGCATCGTGAAGGTGAGGTTGTGTCAACGACCCACGAGACCGATGGTGTGCGGGTGCGAGCGCGACTGGCCGAAGCCTCGGTAGGACGTTTGAGTGAATTTGTCGTTAGCGGTGGCATTGACCCCACTCCAACGGGCAACATATAACCCATGAGTACTGCCCCCGATCGCTCCGCAGGTTTTGTTCCGCCTCCGTATCCCTATGAGCGTTTGGATTCCTTCAAGCCATTGGCTGCGCCATTCGAGGGCGGGCTGATCGACCTTTCGATAGGTACGCCGTGTGATCCACCTCCGGATTCGGTCATTGCGGCGTTAGCTGCGAGCAACAGTGAACGTGGTTACCCGCCGTCGATTGGTTCGGCTGGTTTGCGTGAAGCATTCGCGGCATGGATGCATCGTCGCTTCGATGTTGTGATCGCACCCGTTGATATCGCAGCGTGTATCGGAACTAAAGAGTTTGTCGGCACGTTGCCACAGTGGATGAAGTTACGTTCACCATGGCTCGACACCATTTTGTATCCGGCTGTTGCGTACCCGACCTACGAAATGGGCGCCACTTTGGCCGGTTGTCGTGCGGTTGCCGTGCCGTGTAACGATCGCGGTGGGATCGATCTGAATGCCATTAGTGAAGAAGACGCGAAGCGAGCGCTGTTGTTGTGGGTCAACAGTCCGTCTAATCCGACTGGCGCTATTGACGATTTGGGGGCGGCCGCCGCTTGGGGTCGCTCACATGGAGTCCCAGTCTTTAGCGATGAGTGTTATGCCGAATTCACATGGGACGGTCCGGCACAAACAATTCTGCAACACGGCACTCACGGTGTTATCGCGGTTCATTCATTGTCGAAGCGTTCAAATTTGGCGGGTCTTCGAGTTGGCGCTTACGCCGGCGATCACGAACTTGTGCATTACCTGTCAGAGGTTCGTAAGCATGTTGGCATGATGGTTCCTGGCCCGGCTCAAGCTGCTGCAGTCGCGGCACTGAATGATGACGATCACGTCGTCGTTCAGCGCAAGCTGTATCGACATCGGCTTGAGCGTATGGCAAATATTTTGTCGCAATGGGCAGATGTCGACATCGCATTACCTGATGGTGGTTTTTATCTGTGGTTCAAAGTTGATGATGCATGGGCTTTCACCGAACGGTTAGCTCGTGAAGGCGGAACTTTGGTGAGTCCTGGCGATTTGTACGGAGAACAAGGACGTGGGTTTATCCGAGTCGCGGTGGTGCAAAGTGATGCGACCATTGAACGAGTGGCGCAACGCCTACACGTCTCCTGATGTCTCAAGACGGCGTGAAACGAGGTTCAGTGAAGCGTTGGTGGATTTCGGGGGTCGTCGTTTTTGCTCTCGGGATGACGTTGGCTTTGGTTGGTGTGCAACGCGATCAAAATCTCATCGCCGATCTTGTTCGAAGTCCGAATGGTTGTGAATCAACAGTCAGTATTTCGGCCGCAGGTCGTTATTACATGTACGTTGAAACGAAGGGCGCCATCGGCAACATCGGGCCGTGCAATAGCAAAGCGCGCAGTTACGAATTTGCTTCTGCACCTCAAGTGGAGGTGACGCTTCGTACAAGTAGCGGTGACGTTGTTGATCTGCGCCCTAATGACTCAATTGAGTACGATGCGCCCGATTTCGCAGGTCGATCAATTGTCACTTTTGTGATTTCAGAGCCCGGAAGTTTCGTCGTGAACATGCAATCGGCTGAGACTGATGCGGTCATCGCGATCGGCCGAAACGCCTCAATGACGGACGGGGTGTTACTGGTGAGTGGAGCATCGCTCGTACTCGTTGCGTTCTCATTGCTTATTGTGGCCGTCATCGCGACACGGACTCAACGACGTGCCCACCGCGGCGAATCCGTTTCTGCTCAATCAGAAGTATTCGTGACGTATGACAACACCAGTCACCAACCGACAAGTCGACAAACGACTGATCAGTGGGCGCCACCGCGACCCGAAGATCGCGCTGGTCAATAACTCACGCGTTGTTCAGAGGCGTCGAAGAACTGTGACGACTTTGCCGAAGATACGGACATCATCGGACGAAAAGTGCATCGGTGATAGGCGTGGGTTGGCGGGCATGAGGATAACTTCGCGACCTTTACGGGTGTAGGTCTTGACCGTTGCTTCATCGCCAGGTATCCCGGCAATCACAATGTCGCCGTTATTGGCCGTCAGTTGCTGACGCGCCACGACATAATCACCGTCGAGGATTCCGGCTTCAATCATTGAATCGCCGCGAACTCGCAACATGAAGAGATCGCCTTCACCGGTGAAGTCGGCGGGGAGTGGTAACAACTCTTCGACGTTTTCTTGAGCCAAAACATCAGTTCCGGCCGCAACATCGCCAATGAGCGGAACATGGTGGACGCGGCTGCGGGCGATGATGGCGCCGCTATTGCGGTCCCAGTTGACTTTGATGGCCCGCGGCAAGTTGGGATCTCGTTCAAGGAAGCCCAAGCGCTGGAGAGTATTGAGGTGATTGTGCACGGTGGACGGGCTGGTGAGACCGACGGCGTCGCCGATTTCGCGAACCGATGGCGGGAAGCCACGGTCTTCCATGCAGGCCTCGATGCACTCGAGAATTCCACGTTGACGGTCGGTGAGAATGTGTTCGCTCATGCGTGCATCGTACGGGTGTTCGGGCGTCGAGTCAAACACCTGTTCGTAAAATTTGCAAAACCGCTGGTAGTTCGGTCATTTTTTCAATGATGGTTGACACCGAACACGCGTTCGCATAGCCTACGAACAAGCGTTCGTTCGGTGTTTGGCAACTGTGCCATACCCCGATTGCACACTGAGATCACAGCTAACGACATCATCGCAAACAGTTTGCACAAGACAGCTCAACCAGAAAGGTTCATCATGGCCCTCGCACTTGACCCCCGTTACATCGTGGAGATTCAGCCCAACCGTTCCGTTGCTCGTTCGTCCCGTTCTTTCACGGCCCCTTCTCGCCACCAGACCCACGACGTGTACTTGCGTCGTCGGCTGGTGGTGGGTCTGGCCGTCTTTGGTGTTGTGGTCGCCGCCTGCCTCGGCGTCCGCACTTTGGCGAGCCGTGGGGATGAGACTGCCTCCATCCCTACGGTGACGCCCTTATCTGCTAGCGCCCAGCCGGTGAGCACTTCAGTGAATGGGGTCGATGTTTCCTTGGCTTTTGTGCAGGGTGACGGCTTTTATGTTGTGCAATCTGGCGACACCTTGTGGTCGATTGCATCGTCATTGACGAGTGGAAATATTCGTAATTACGTGCATTCATTGATCGAATTGAACGGCGGAGCGTCCATCGATGTGGGCCAACGCCTCATTGTTCCTGCCGAGTAGTTCAGTTCTCCACTACGATGGCGCCATGCGTTGCGTCATCTGCCGACATGAAGACACCAAAGTGGTCGATTCACGTACTGCCGAAGAAGGTGCGGCGATCCGCCGTCGCCGCGAGTGTCCACATTGCTTGCACCGCTTTACGACCTTTGAGCGCATGGACGAAGTTCCGCTGATGGTCACCAAGACCCAGGGGGGCCGTGAACCTTTTGATCGCGCCAAATTGATCTCGGGAGTGAAGGCGGCATCGAAGGGTCGACCCATCGATGACGATGCCATTAACGCTTTGGCCGACTCGGTTGAAGAAGAACTCCGCACAACCGGTGGGGGCGATGTGCCGAGCACCAAAGTCGGACTCGCCGTGCTTGAGCGAATGCGTGCACTCGACGAAGTTGCCTACATGCGTTTCGCAAGTGTGTACAAGAATTTTGATGCCGCCGAAGACTTCCAGCGTGAAGCAGCTTTGCTCGACAAATCTCCCGTCTCCTGACGCTCATTCAGTTTTCGTCGCAACCAGCGTTCTAGGGTGAACGCATGACTGACGAACGCATTGCCTATCGGACCTGCCCATTATGTGAGGCCGGTTGTGGTTTAGAAATCACCGTCAAGGGTTCAACAATCGGCCGCATCCGTGGCGATATGGACGATGTGTTCTCACATGGCTTCATTTGTCCAAAGGGATCAACGCTGAAACAACTTCACGAAGATCCCGATCGTTTACGTAAACCACTGATCAAACGCAATGGCGAGCACGTTGAAGTCGAATGGGATGAAGCATGGGCCGAGATTGCTGGTCGCTTACAAGATGTGATTGAACGTCATGGCCGAGATGCTGTCGGTGTGTACCTCGGCAACCCGGGTGCTCACAGTTTGTCGGCGATGTTGTACAACCGAACTTTGTTGCAAGGTCTTGGCACTCATAATCGCTTTAGTGCGTCAACGGTTGATCAACTGCCCAAGCAGGTTGCGGCCGGTTACATGTTTGGCACGGGTGTTTCGGTTGCGGTTCCCGACCTAGACCGCACCGATTACCTCATGATTTTGGGGGCGAATCCATACGCATCAAATGGCAGTGTGTGCACTGCGCCTGATTTCCCCGGCCGTATTGAAGCGATTCGTGCTCGGGGTGGCAAGGTCGTTGTCGTCGATCCGCGTCGTACGCGCACGGCTGAAGAAGCAGATCAGTGGATCGCTATTCGGCCGGCGACAGATGCATTGTTCTTGATGGCAATCGTGCACGTGCTGTTCGCTGAAAACTTAGTAACGATCCAAGATCACATCGCGCCTCTCTTGAACGGTCTTGATCAAGTGCGTGAGGCTTCACAAGAATTCTCTCCCGAACGTGTTGCCCAAGCAACCGGACTCGAGCCTGAGGTGATCCGTCAAATTGCCCATGAATTGAGCGCAGCAAAAACCGCAGCGTTGTATGGGCGAATCGGAACGACGACAACTCAGTTCGGTACAACCGCATCGTGGTTAGTAGATGTCGTGAATACGTTGACGGGAAACCTTGATTCGGTTGGAGGCGCGATGTTTACTAAGCCAGCACTCGGCGGACCAACGACTCGTGGTACATCTGGAAAAGGCGGCGGGTTCCGCATCGGTCGTGGCGGCGGAAAAACTAAAGTCAAGGGATATCCCGAAGTGATGGGCGAGTATCCCGCGGCAGCAATGGCCGAAGAGATCACTGATGCTGGTGACGTTGGCATTAAGGCTCTTGTCACCGTTGCAGGTAATCCAATTTTGTCGACGCCCCATTCGCGCCAACTGTCCGATGCTTTCGAAAAACTTGAGTTGATGATCAGTGTTGATTTGTATCTCAACGAAACAACGCGTCATGCCGATGTGATTCTTCCGGTGCCATCACAGTTGCAACGTGATCACTACGACGTGTTGCTCTTGCAGTTTGCAATTCGCAATGTGGCTAACTACAGCACGCCCGTTCTGTCGCTTGATGATGGTCAACCAGACGAATGGGAAATTCTTGCAAAGCTAGGAATGATTGCGCAGGGTCTTGGTCCTGATGCTGATCCGCATCTCGCAGACGACCTTGCCATTGAAGGTTTAGTGCGAAACAGTATTGGTGATCCTTCATCGCCAATACATGGGCGAAGCGCTGACGAGATTATCGATGCGCTCAATGCCGATGGACGACGTGGACCGGCACGGATGTTGGACTTCATGTTGCAAACAGGCCCATATGGTGCAGGATTCGGAACCAATGCCGGGGGAGCCTCGTTGCAATTGTTGCTTGACAATCCGCATGGCGTTGACTTTGGTGCACTTGAATCGCGATTACCTGATGCATTGCGCACGCGCACGGGAATGATTGAACTCGCACCTGAACCATTGCTTGCTGATGTACCTCGTTTGCTTGATTCCATTGACGAATTTACGAAAAATCGTTTCGTGTTAGTGGGTCGGCGTCATTTGAAAACCAACAATTCGTGGATGCATAACATTCAAGTTCTTGTTAAAGGCAATGTGCGTTGTTCGTTGCAAATGCACACAGATGATGCAAAAAGCCTTGATTTACTGAGCGAATCAGCAGATGAAGTTTTTGTCTCAGTGACGTCGCGTGTTGGAAGCGTTGTTGTCCCTGTTGAAATCTCCGATGACATTCGTCCCGGTGTCGTGAGCTTGCCACATGGTTGGGGCCATGATCATCCGGGAACCAGAATGCGTATCGCCGAGTCTTTGAGTGGCGTGAATTCGAATATTTTGAGCGACCACGAGGCCATGGATCCGCTGTCGGGAACGTCGGTTTTGAACGGAATACCCGTTTCTATTGCCAAAATCGGCTGAATTGCCCGAATCAGCGTTATGCACACCCCTGTCCACAGGTTTTTCCCCTAAACAAAGCACTAATTCACAGGGTTATCCACTTCCTCCCCACAGGGTGTTGGGCTTAGGGTTCACATTGTTGAAAGTGGTGGTGGCGGACCGTGGCTAGTGATCTGTCGGCACATGATCTGGGGTTTTCTGGGTCTTGGCCGCCGGATTTGGGTGGGATGACAGAGTCCTGGACCTACGGAAATCTGCCACCCTTTCAACAAAGAATTCGAAATGAGGGGGAATTGTTGTGAACCAGAGGTGACATGGATGTGGCATCCATGTGACGTCCATGTGACGTCCATGTGACCTTGGACACTATGGGGGTGTGGAAAAACCCCGTGTGAGCAGGTGCTACGCGAGGGTCGTTGACATTGGTGTAGTTACTCTGATGTAATTTCACAACAACTTGTGGTTGCACGCGCGGTCACTCGGGGAATACACCACATCTTGTGTCTGATGTGTCATGATCTCAATTCTGCATTTTCAATCAACATCTGTAAAAATACTTCGCCCTCTCGAAAAAAGGAATCAATATGTCACTCGCTCCGGACCGTCTCGCCATCGGAATCCGCCGTCACTACACCACCCCTGGTGTGCATCCCTACGACCAGGTGGTCTGGGAGAAGCGTGACGCCCGCATCTCAAACTGGAAAGACGGCTCAGTCGCCTTCGAACAGCTCGGAGTCGAGTTCCCCGTCACCTGGTCGCTGAATGCCACCAACATCGTGGCGCAGAAGTACTTCCGTGGCACCCCCGGAACCATTGAGCGCGAATCATCGCTCAAGCAGGTCATCGACCGAGTCGCCGACACCATCACGACCTGGGGCGTCGAGGGTGGCTATTTCGTCGATCAGGCCGAGGCTGACAACTTCAGCAATGAACTGAAGTTCATCCTGGTGACACAGCGCGCCGCTTTCAACAGCCCGGTGTGGTTCAACATCGGCGTCAAGGGTGTTCCGCAGCAGGCCAGTGCCTGTTTCATCTTGGCCGTTGAAGACAAGATGGACGCCATCTTGAACTGGTATCGCGAAGAAGGAATCATCTTCAAGGGTGGTTCGGGCTCGGGTATCAACTTGTCAAAGATTCGTTCCAGCGTCGAACTCCTTCAGGGTGGCGGCACGGCTTCTGGTCCTGTGAGCTTCATGCGTGGCGCCGACTCATCGGCCGGAACCATCAAATCAGGTGGCAAGACTCGTCGCGCCGCCAAGATGGTCATCCTCAATGTTGATCACCCGGACATCGAAGAATTCATTTGGTGCAAGGCCAAAGAAGAAAAGAAGGCTCGCGTATTGCGCGACGCTGGCTTCGACATGGACCTTGACGGTTCGGATGCTTTCAGTGTGCAGTACCAGAACGCCAACAACTCGGTGCGTATCACTGACGACTTCATGCACGCAGTGCGCGATGACAAAGAATGGTCGTACCGTGCAGTCACTGACGGTACCCCAGTGCGTACCGTCCAAGCACGCGATTTGTGGCGTCAGATTGCCGAAGCGTCATGGGATTGCGCCGACCCCGGTTTGCAGTTCGACACCACGATCAACAAGTGGCACACTTCGCATGCGAGCGGCCGCATCAATGGATCGAACCCCTGTAGCGAATACATGCACATCGACAACTCGGCGTGCAACTTGGCTTCCATCAACTTGTTGAAGTACCTCGACGAGCAAGGCAACTTCGATGTCGATGCATACAAGCACACCATCGAAACAATGTTCACCGCTCAAGAAATTTTGGTGGGCCGCGCCGATTACCCGACCGAAGCCATCGGCGACAACAGCCGTAAGTTCCGTCAGTTGGGTCTTGGCTATGCCAACCTCGGCGCCTTGTTGATGGCACTTGGTTTGCCATACGACTCATTCGAAGGACGTGCTTGGGCTGCAGCGCTCACCAGTTTGATGACTGGTCATGCCTACGCCACAAGTGCTCGTACTTCAAGCCGTATGGGACCTCACGCGGGCTTCGCCGAAAACGAGCGCTACATGCTCAACGTTTTGCGTATGCACCGTGACGCCAGCTACCAAATCGCTGACGAAACTGTCATGCCGGGCGAATTGTTGCGCGCTGGCCAAGAATCATGGGAAGCCGCAGTTCGCGATGGCGAAGAATACGGTGTGCGTAACGCACAGGCCACGGTTCTTGCACCAACCGGAACCATTGGTCTCATGATGGACTGTGACACCACTGGTATTGAGCCCGACCTTGGTCTCGTGAAGATGAAGAAGCTCGTCGGTGGCGGCAACATGGTGATCGTCAACCAGACGATCCCGATGGCACTTCGTAAGTTGGGCTACAACGCTCAGCAAGTCGACGACATCATTGCTTACATCGATGTTGAGAAGTCAATCTTGGGTGCACCGCACTTGACCGCCGATCACGTTGCAGTCTTTGCTTGCTCAATGGGTGACAACACCATTCACTACGAAGGTCACGTGCGCATGATGGGTGCGGTCCAGCCGTTCTTGTCAGGTGCCATCTCAAAGACCGTCAACATGCCCGAAGAAGCATCGGTTGAAGAAATCGAAGCACTGCACATGTTGTCATGGGAACTCGGCTTGAAGGCTGTTGCGATCTACCGCGACAACTGCAAGGTCGGTCAGCCATTGTCAACCGCCAAGAAGGGTGATGAGCAAGGAACCGCTGAGTCATCGGCAGCCGCTGTCGTGGAAAAGATCGTCGAGAAGATCGTCGCTAAGCCAGTTCGTCAGAAGTTGCCCCGTAGTCGTCGTGGACGCACCTTCGAGTTCCGCGTGGCCGATTGCAAGGGCTTCGCAACGATTGGTGAATACGAAGACGGCCGCCCCGGTGAAGTGTTCTTGACCGTGTCGAAGCAGGGTTCAACCTTGTCAGGCATCATGGACGCGTTCGCTAAGAGCATCAGCTACGGCTTGCAGTACGGCGTGCCGATGCGAGCCTTCGTTGAAGCATTCGTCAACATGCGCTTCGAGCCAGCTGGTATGACCGACGATCCGGACATCCGTTTCGCCGCCTCAATCATGGACTACTTGTTCCGCCGCATGGCTCTTGAGTACTTGACCTATGCCGAACGCGAAGAACTCGGAATCTTCTCGATCGATGAGCGTTTGCAGCCCACATTGCCAGGTGTTGAAGAGTCGTCATACGTCTCGTCAACCGGAAGCGATGTTGCCGCTGATCCCAAGAGCATTCCATCAGTTGAAGAACTGGTGACCCAGCTCGAAATGGGAATCGCTCCGGTGGCTCCGGTGAGCGATCACTCAGCAGAGATTGCACGCAAAGCACAAAAGCACAGCGATGCGCCGATGTGCATGCAGTGTGGCGTTCAGATGAACCGTGCCGGTTCATGTCATGCTTGCCCGTCGTGCGGTAGCACCTCTGGCTGCAGCTGAACAATCAATAACCCGTTAAACGATCTGGTCGGCTTTTGCTGAGGTTTTCTCAGCAGAACGCCGACCAGATCGTTTTAATTTTCCCGAATCTCTTGACGCCCTCGGGCGTAGGCCTCAATCGCTCGATCTTTGTCAAACAGATGATGGGGCAATGTGGCGATCTTGGCAGTTGCTGCACTCGGCGCAAATAAGCGCACCGTCCCGCCGCATGATTTTTTCCAATCGCTGATTTCGCGGTTGGTGTTGCGCTCAACCAAATTGTTGAACGGGCCAAACATCGCACCAGCAAGTGGAGCGATCACAATCAAGAGATCGGCTGGTGCCGCCAAATCAACACTGATTCCTGATCGCACACCGCCATCGATGTACCAACGACCTTGAATTCGTTGTGGTGCGAGTAAACCGGGCACCGCCGACGAAGCAGCGACGATAGTTGACAACGGAAACTTTGCACCATCTAATGCAGTGCGACGCAGACGAGGGAGGGCACAGGCAATCGCGCGAACATTGGCGCGCATCGCATTGCCAAATACTCGTTGTGCTGAATGAGCAAGGGCTCCCGAACGTGGATCAGGAAAACGTGGCACATCAAGAGCCGCAAGTTGTTCGTAGCCAACTCCGAGCGCAGTCGCGGCGGCAGCCCACGAACCAGCCGAGGTCCCGACCATCGGCGCTGTTGAAAGATCAACGCCGTGTTCACGCAAACCATCGATGACACCCATGGCGTACCCAATACCAAACAGACCGCCACCACCAAAGGCTCCAGCGAGGGGAACGCGTGTTGAATGATGCATGAGGTACTACCAATCAGTTGGTTTGTAATCCTTGAGGAATTGCCCCCACACCTGCTGGCCGGTGTTTGCGCCATCAATGATGGGATCAACGATACGGGCAGCACCGTCAACAATGTCGAGCGGCGGGTGGAAGTGGTGTTCTGAACGTTTGCGGTCGGCTAAATGCGCGGGGTCTTCGTCATTGATCCAGCCAGTGTCAACGCTGTTCATATGAATACCATCGGCGTGATAATCAGCAGCCGATGTTCGCGTCATCATGTTGAGAGCAGCCTTGGCCATATTTGTGTGCGGGTGACGTGTCGTTTTGAGCTTGCGGTAAAACTGACCTTCAACTGCCGAGACATTGACGATGTGCTTATCGCGATTATCGGTGCGCAACATCAAGGGTTTCAAACGGGCATTCAAAACGAATGGCGCAACAGCATTCACTAATTGGGTTTCAAGTAATTCAACCGATGACACTTCGGCCAATGTGAGCCGCCACGAGTTGCGGTCGCGCAAGTCGATTTGTTGTAAGTCTTGATCAAGTTGGCCATCAGGAAACAGGTGCGACGGTAAATCGCGATCTTCGGCGATGAGTTCGGCCTGAGACAACTCGGCCGAGTGAGTAATGCCGGGAGCCGCAGTGGGAGCAAGCCCCGCAAGTTCTAATCCGCCGTCTTCGGCCGAAGGCAACATGTTGTAGCCACGTAAACCTTCGTAGGCGCCCACGAGTTCGCGCACATGTGGAGACATATCGGTAATCGAAGCATTCTCGAGTTCCATCATGTGGCGATAGAACTCTGGTGGTCGACGAACTGTTTGGCACGCATTGTTGACGATGTAGTCGAGGCGATCGTATTTAGTCATCAAGTGGTGACAAAAGGCTTCAACACTTGGGGTGTGGCGTAAGTCGAGACCATAGATCTCGAGTCGGTGACCCCAATCGGCAAAGTCGGCTTCGGCGGCATAACGCATGGCCGAGTCGCGTGGAAAACGAGTTGTCACAATCAGGTGTGCGCCAGCGCGTAACAACTTGATGCCGGCTTGGTAGCCAATCTTCACGCGGCCGCCTGTGAGCAACGCAACTCGTCCCTTGAGGTCGGCCGTCTCGCCACGTTTGTTGTAATTGAACTCGGCGCACGCAGGACACAGCTGATCGTAAAAGAAATGAATCAGCGAATACTTGACCTTGCACACATAGCAATGCTGTTCCTTGTTGGTCTCGATAAAGGCAGCGCTCGTGAGATCGTCGTCGTTGATCTCGTCGCCTTCGACAAGTTCGGGTGGAAAAACATTGGGCGTGACAAAGACTGGTTTGGCCCGAAGAGCGCGAATCGCGGCCTGGGCCAAATTTTCTTGGTGACGCGCCGTCTTTTCGTTCTTGTCGCTGCGGCGTTGATCTTTGATGAGTTTGCGACGCAGTGCTAAATCGGGTTCGTAGAGATCGCCGGCCAGGCTCAACAACTTCACACGAACTTCTTTGGGAATAGCCGCGAGCAATGTGCGGTCGCCAACAAGCGATTCAAGTAGCTCAATTGTTGCTAAGACTTGTGGGTCGAGAGCATCAATGTCAGGGTCGTGATTGGGCATTGATGAATGTCACGAATTCAACTCAAGAAAAACCAAGGGAATTTCGCGGTCGGTCTTGTTTTGGTAGCCGCCGTAGTTGGCGTACTTGGCAGTGATCTCGGGCCACAACGTGGTGCGCTCTTCTGAAGTGGCAATGCGGGCGGTACGAATGGTTTTCGTGCCGCGTATATCAACTTCAACCGTGGGGTTGGCTTGCAAATTCAAGAACCAAGCTGGGTGATCATCGTCGCCACCTTTGCTGGCCACAATGACCCACGTTTCGCCAATCTGAATGGGCGAGGTGAGCATCACGAGACGCTTTTGACCACTCTTGCGACCCGTCGTCGTGAGCTTGAGAACGGGCATCTTGCCAGCATCCCAGCCAACCTTGCCAAACGACACGGTGAGGAGTGTCTTGTGGATGGCATTCATGGACTTCAGGACAAAGCGACTAGGCATGGCGTTTACGGTATCGGGGTCACCAGTCGCCCCGACGGCCCGCTTTCTTATCGCTGTCCTTTTTCTTGCTTGATAAGCGTCGCTCGATCGCTCCACGACTGGGCTTGGTCTTTCGTCGCGGCGGGGCTGGGGGAGCAGCGGCCTCATCAACGATTTCGACGAGCTTGGCGAGGCACAATTCACGGTTACGCCACTGGCTACGTGTTTCTTGGCAGGTCACCGTGATCTGCTCGCCGAACGCGGCGGTGATCCGTTCGCATTTAACGATTGAGCCACTCAGAGAGGCCGTTAAAACGGTCAAGGTCGCCTTCGACGAGACCTTATTGACATGTTGGCCACCTGCGCCAGAAGATCGGGCAAAGGACCACTCAATGGCGTCATCAGGAATCTCGATTCCGCGCGCAGTTTTCACTTCGCCATTATGACTCAAGAAAATGGCGTAAGAAACTGGCGCAAGAAACTGGCTGGTTTAGTTACGCGGAACTTTGATCCAGGGCTGGTCTTTGTCAACGCGGGGTTCGCCAGGAAGACCAAGAACCTGTTCGCCCAAAATGTTGCGCATGATTTCGCTGGTGCCACCTTCAATGGAGTTGGCGCGTGAACGCAAGAACGAGTGGCGCACTCCGCCTTCGGATCCGTCAACTGACAAACCATCGGGACGACGGAATGTGAAGTCGTAATCGACCATGCCGTTGGCGCCAAGGAGTTCAACACTGAACTCGGTGACCTTCTTGTTGAATTCGGCCAACATCAATTTCGCGATTGAGCCTTCGGGTCCGGGGTTGCCTGCTTTCGCTGCGGCTGCACCGCGAGCATTGGTCAAGCGGAGTGCTTCGCTCTTGCAATAGAGCTGCATCATTTGATCTTTGTGAGCACCTGTTTGCAGTTCAGGTGCTAGTTCTTTCCAAATGCGGAAGGTCTCGTCAATAGGTCCGCGGCGCTTAGCGTTTCCGCCGCCGCCTCCACCAATTGCGGTGCGCTCATTCATGAGAGTTGTCAACGCAACGCGCCAACCTTCGCCAATTTCGCCAACTCGCTGTGAATCAGGAACTCGAGCATCGGTCATGTAGACCTCATTGAATTCGGCCTCGCCAGTGATTTGACGCAGAGGACGAACTTCAACTCCGGGTGAATGCATATCGATGGCGAAGTACGTCATGCCTTTGTGCTTGGGCTGATCGGGATCGGTACGTGTGACGAGCATGCCCCAGTCGGCGAGGTGCGCCAACGTGTTCCAAACTTTTTGTCCGTTGATGACCCATTCGTCACCGTCACGCACTGCGCGCGTTCCGAGACCCGCGAAGTCTGAGCCAGCACCGGGCTCGCTAAACAACTGACACCACTTTTCTTCGCCCGTAAACATGGGGCGCAAGAAACGCTTCTTCACTTCTTCTGAACCATGGGTTGCGATGGTCGGTCCGGCTAGTGCAATGAAGAACGTCGCGGGGTCTTGCGGCGCCGCGCCAGCTTTGCGAAGGCGCTCTTCGACGAGACGATTGAGATCGGGACGAACGCCAAGGCCGCCACAACCTTCGGGGAAGTGCACCCAGGCCAAACCGTGGTCGTAACGGGCGCCACGGAAAGCGACGTTGTCCATCTTCTTGGGATCGTTGGCAGCGAGAAGCGCATCAAGCGCAGCTTCGACTGTGGCTTTGGCAATATCAACTGATGTGGCGGTGCTCATGACATAAGTATCTCAGTCAAGGGACGCTGAGGCAAAGTCGAGATCACGCACAATTTGGTTCACATTGATCGTTCTAGTGGTATGACGCAACTCAGAAAGCGCAGCCGACTCACAGTCCGGGCCGAAATGGAACGCCGCATGCAATTGCTCTTCGCCGATTCCCGATTCAATGTCGAACTCTGGGAAGAAGCAGGGTGTCCGGCTGAAGTGGGCTACCGCATTCGCCAATTCATCCAGTTGCCGCCGAGTGAATGCCCCGTGGGCTGGGAAGACGACAATGTCCTCGACGAAGATTTTTGGCCAAAAAGACGCCGGGGGTTGCCCGTATTGTGGACGCGACGGGTGAAGCCGACGGTGTTCCCGAAAGGACTCGTGTAGCGATGGGACTATTTGGCGCATACGTGGCGTATCGACATGGCAAGAAAAAGGCCGAGCGCCGAGCCACCATGCAAAGCGCGCGTGAGGAGCGTTTACTACGCAAGAGCGACCCAACATGCGAGTCGTGTGGTTATCGGCGCAGCAAGCATTCTGATGACGGACAAAATCTTTGTCCGTCATATCAATAACTACGTATCAGTAACTAGTTACTAGACATGCTGCCAAAGGCGCCACGAGCTTGGACGCGCTCCATGAAATCGGGGAGGTACGCATCGGTCGGGAATTCGCGAACCATTTCGTCAAGGATGGCCGCATCGGCACCAACCAAGATGCGCCAGTCGCCACGTTGAACACCGTTCAAGATCACGGTTGCAGCTTCTGCTGCAGACATCGGAGCATTGTCGCGGAAGAATTCTCCTTGCGCCTGAATGCCGAGACGTAAGTCTTCGTCGCTCGCGCCGCTGACGTCGAGCCCCGATTTGGCTAAGCGAATACGCATTTGTGCAATTTGCTCTTCAGTCATTTCTTTCGGGTCGGCTCCCAGAAGTTTGCGTGAGTTGATAGCGATTGATGTCCCGATGTGTCCGGGCATAACGATTGAGGCACGCAGGGCTGGTGCATTCATGCGGAAATCGGTAATCAAAGCTTCGGTAAATCCCTTGACGGCAAACTTTGCTGCGCTGTACGCGGTATGCGGAATGTTTGGTCCGAGTGAGGCCCAGAAGCCATTCACTGAACTGGTGTTGACGACATGTCCGATTGGTGCGTCAAGAAGCAACTGTAGAAAAGCTCGAGTGCTGTAATACACGCCGTACCAACACACACCAAAAGTCTTTTCCCATGATTCGCGATCGTCTTCAACGATGCTTCCGCCGCCACCGATGCCGGCGTTGTTGAAAAGTAAATTCACGTGTGGCCGCCATGCGGCAACGGCATCTCGAAAAGCGAGAACCTGTGGTTCAATCGACACGTCAGCGATAAATGTCAACACTTGGCCCGTGTTGCCATCAGCGGTGCAGATAGCAACAGTCTCGGCCAAGTTGTCTTCCATGACGTCGCACGTTGCGACGTCGCAACCATCGGCGGTCAGCTGGCGAACAAGTTCGCGCCCCATGCCGGTGCCTCCGCCGGTGACTACTGCAACTCGTCCCGCGAATCCTTTTTCAAAACGTTCAGTCATGGTTTCCCCCAGTGTGTTACTGGAGGAAACCATAATCTAAACACTCAGTGATTGAACGGGTCGTTCGGGTCGAAACGCTTGCCACGACCCTTGTTTGTTGAACGCAACATCGAATACTGGGCCTTCATATCGCGCTCGGTGAACTGCTCAAGACGCTGCGAGAGGTCGATGAGTTCGTTGATTTCGCGCTGATCGGCCCCAATTGTGGTGAGTACGTTGATCGCCTGGTTGAACAGGACGCGAGCTTGGGCGATATCGCCACGTCGGGCTGCCTTGATGGCCGCTTTGCGCACCTTGGCAACTTGAAGCAGCAAAACTTCGCGAGTCACGACGGGATCAATCTCCTGAATGTCGGCTTGATTGTCAGATGCATTCAGGACAACCGGCAGCGCAACTTCGTGTAATGCGATCGAGCCAACAGTTGAAGCCCAACGCAATGTGAGGTTGGCAATGGTAAATGTTCCAGGCAAGAGACGAGGCCGAAGAGTGAACCGCACCAGAAGGCGACGAACTTCATCCCCACATGCATCGCCAATAAGGACTTGTTGCGCTCCGAGGACAGCTGGCAAGTCAACGGTGTCGTACTCGTTGAGAACTTCAAAGGTTGCGGTTGCATCGGTCGGTCGAATTTCGACAGAAAGATTCTGTGCGACAACGCTCGCGAGTCCATCAAATTCTTGATTGAAAACATTGAGGGCTTGATCGGGTCCGGCGCACCAGTAGTCGTTTCCACCACCTGCGTCGGCCATCGACGCAAGAAGAGTCTCGTCATAGCCGTCGGCGAAGCCGATCATTGACGTGGTGATACCGCTGGCAATTCCTCCACGGGTCATCGTGGCCAATTCGTCTGGATTCTGGATACCAGAATTGGCATGGCCGTCGGTGAGAACCACGATGCGCTTGATGGCAGGGGCGCGTCCTGGGACGGCTGAAGCAGTTGCAAGAATCTCACAGCCTTTCAACCAACCGCCCGACAAATTTGTCGAACCACGGCTGTGGACATTGGCGATGTGTTGACGAACGTCGTCAACATTGTGATGCGCGAGCGGAAGGACCGTTTCGATATGGGAGTCGAAGGCAACGACGGCGATACGGTCGGCCGGTCCGGCAACTCGAATAAGTTCAGTCACTGCCTGACGAACAGCCGCCATTGGTTCGCCTTGCATTGAACCAGAGCGGTCAACGACGAGAGCGATGTCAAGCGGCGCTCGCTCAACAACAGGAGCAGGGGGAGCGGTGAGTTCGAGCAACATATTGACGATTTCGTCGTGCTGCGTGAGGATGATCGATTGATCGAGGGCGATTGACGGTTTCATATTGGTCTGCTTTCGTTTGAGGTTTTGCGCGAGGTAGGAATTCCTCGTAAATATCAAACGATGTGATGCGACAAAAATGTGCGTTGTACCTGCATATGGGGTTTTTCTTGTGGGTTACTCAAGACTTTGAACGAGAGCGCCGATACCTCTATTCGTGATGAGTCATCAGTTTTTCCAGAATCTCCAAGAGACGCAAGATCAAGCGCCGCGCAAATTTCGCTTTGCGCCTTTCGTTGTTTTGATCGGTCTTGTTTCTTACGCAGTCATCGTTGTTGCAATGTTGACGGCGCCAAGTACAGCCAACGCAATGGGATCGACTCCTTCAACAAAGGCTTCGATTGACACAACAAATTCAACGCCATGGACTTTGCCGTCAATGCCGACAAAGTGCACTGACGCGCAGATTGCCACCGGCATCGTTGCATCGTGTGTGATTTCAAAGTACACAGATGTCACAAAAAGGGGATGGGGCACGCCCCCATTTCCGGTAGCAGCAGATGGAACTCTTAACCCTGGTTGGAAAAGCAACGGATGGGCATATTCGGGTTCGCCGGCTTTAAAGGATTGGGAAGCGTCGATGTGGAAGAGTGCGAACAAAGTTGGAACAATCAGGGCCGGAGCGCTTCAAGCGCCTCCGGCTGCTTTAGCATTATTCGAAGGATTTCTTGGCGAGATTCAGGCCAGTGGTTATCGAATCACCGATGCGATCGGCTATAACTTCCGCTGCACTTCGAACACCCGCAAAGACTGCGTTGGTCTCACGAGTGCATCATTGTCTAACCATTCGTGGGGACTTGCCATCGACATCAACGTCGGCGCCAATCCTGAAGTGCGTTACCGCCCGACAGCCGAATCGCCAACGACTGCTTGTTCTGTCCCGATGGCGACCAACATGCCGCAATGGGTTGTGCAAACTGCTGAGAAGTGGGGATTGCTCTGGGGCGGTTATGGCTGGGGTGGTGGTTGTGTTACTCCAGCTACGGTGAAAAGCAATGTGATTCGTGACCCAATGCATTTTGAATTTCGTGGGTCAGTCGAAGATGCTGTGAAGATTGCTTCAGTCAATGGCGTTTCAGTCAAGCGTTACTGCAGCAATGTGATTGAAGGCGGATCGACCGTGCGAAAGTGCACTTGGCAAGACCGCCCACAGGCCGGATGGCGCACCTCGGTGCCGCTTCAAGGACCAGCTGGTGCAACATCGGCGCTTGTGAACATCACCTTGACTGGTGCAACCCAAGTCGGTTACGTGACAGCCGAGAGTTGTGATGGCAATGTAACCGGCGAACGTCAATGGTCGAACGGGAATGTCGCTGTCGGTGCAACCGTTGCCAATCTCGCCGTTGTTCCGCTTGATGGTCTTGGTCGATTCTGTTTGTACAACTCAAGTCCGATGCACATCATTGTTGATGCTCAGGGATTCTTCATGCCCTCGCGTCTCGCAGGCACTTCGGCCACATTGTTTACGCCTCTCTCACCAACTCGTGTGCTTGACACACGTAGTTCTGGAGGCAAATTCGCCGCCCTCAGTGAAAATGGAGTTGTCGTTGCTCATGCCCCAGTCGGATCGGTGGCAATGTTGTCAAACATCACCGTGACTGGAACAGTCGGTGCTGGGTATCTCACTGCTGACTCATGTGAAAACTTGCAGCCCGGCGAACAAACTCGCTCAAACATCAACTTCGGAAATGATGACACCGTGGCGAACTTGGCTGTTGTGCCGATGGGACTCGTTGGTGACAAGCCCGGGTTTTGCACACTGTCGAATGCCGGTTTGAATCAGGTCATTGACGTGCAGGGTGTTTTCGCTCCCAGTCCCGTTGGGCAATGGGGCTATACCCCGGCCGCGCCGAGTCGCCTCGTTGATACCCGTAAGTGCACCGACAATTGCGCCGACGTTTTCAAGGCAGGAGCAGTCATCAAGTTGACAGCACCGATTGGCGCATCAGCGGTGCTCATTAACCTGACGTTGACCGACGCCAAAGCTGCGGGCTATGCCACGGCTGATAAGTGCTCAACATTGGTGCCTGGTCCGCAGGCGCAGTCGAATGCCAACGTCACTAAGGGCCGCACAGTAGCCAACTTGGCAGTTGTTCCTGTTGATGCCGATGGCACATTCTGTATTTACACATCTTCAGCGGCCCGGGTTCTTGTTGACGTTCAGGGAACGTTCTCTCCGTCAGGTGATTTGCGCTTTATTCCCGTGAGTTCGGTGCGACGTTTTGACTCACGCGGCATGGCTAACTGATCTCGAGGGTCAATTGGTAGCCAATTCCTTCGCTCATCATGTGAGAGAATTGAGGAATGCGCGGACGGCTCACGGCACTCTCGGTATGCCTGGCGTTAGTCGCTTGTTCAAACTCTGAATCGTCATCTATTTCGCGACCCGCGACCTTGCCACCAGTTGCTCTGCGGCCTCCTGCAAATCTTGACCAAGGTGTCGTAACAACCGTGAATAACTCGAACGTCGCTGCCAGCGTTCCTTCAACTTCGGCTCTTGGGGAAACGACGACGACAAGTAGTACATCAACAACGACAACTACGACGCTTCCGCCAGTGCCGATTTCGTTGGCTTTTACTGGGGATATTCTCGTGCAGCGCGGTCTATGGCCGACTGCGGCAAAAAATGCTCAAACTTCTGGTTCAACAGAGCCGTATGACTTTTCGCCGATGTTTAATGATGTTGCCGAGTTATTGTCGAATGCCGACATGGCCATATGTCATCTTGAATCGCCAATAGCTCCACCCGGGACCGAGTTGCTGTCGTACCCCAAGTACCAAGTCCCATCACAAATCATTACGGCGATAGCCGAAGCCGGATACGACGCTTGTTCGACGGCGAGTGAACATGTTTTTGATGGCGGGAGCGATGCAGTCAATGCGACGGTCGTTGCCCTAGAAGAACAAGGAATCCTGCAATCAGGTATGGCGCGTACACCAGGCGAAATCAGGCCATTGCCTACTCAAGTCGGAGACGTTGTTATCGCACATTTGTCGTACACGTTGCGTTACGACTCTCCGCCAGTGGTGGGCGAAGAGTGGCGTTCAGCACTTATTGACATTCCGCGCATTATCGACGATGCTCGCGAGGCGCGATCTCTCGGTGCGCAAGCAGTGATTCTGAGTCTTCATTGGGGTAACGAAGATTCGGCCATGCCGACCGAGGAACAACGTCGGTGGGCCAATGAACTCACTGCATCAGGTCAGGTTGATTTGATAGTCGGAACTCATTCTCATGTTCTGCAACCCATTGAACAAATCAACGGAGTCTGGGTCATGTTCGGTCTCGGAAACTTCTTGTCGAACATGCCAACCAAATCGTCGCGACCAGCTGAAGGTCAAGATGGAGCGATCGTGACTGTGACGATGACACGGACTTCGGACAATCGCGTGTCCGTCACTCAACCGGTCGTCTACCCAACTTGGGTCGATAAGAAATCTGGCTACACCATTCGTAATCTCAGCGCTGACCTTGCCGCAGCTTCGGCTGCTGAAGCGGGAATAGCCAGTCGCCGATGGCTTGACGCGATGGCTTCGTTGCGTCGCACTCGGAACATTCTTAGTGATTTGTACTTGGCACCTGGGCCGTATCTGAAGTGAACCCGATTGATGCAAAGTCAACGATGCGGCTGATGACCTGGAATATTTGGCATCACTTTGGTCCATGGCAAGAGCGACAAGTTGCGATTGAACATGTCATCGCCCATGAGAATCCAGATGTTCTGTTTCTGCAGGAAGTCCACACGACCGAACGACAAGCGGAGAATTTGGCGGCGAAACTTGGTTACCACGTGGCGGTCACAACGAGTCCCTGGAGCATGGGGAACGCCATTTTGTCAAAATGGCCGATCGTCCGGTTTGGGCAACAACAGCTTCCAGATGCCGCGAGCGAACCAGCACATCGTCGTGCGTTATTTGCAGTTCTTGTTACGCCGTGGGGCGAATGGCCAGTAATCGGCACTCATCTTGATCACCGGTTTGATGAATCGCATGTTCGTCAATTACAAGTTGATGCCATCTCTGATCTGGTCTTGACATTACGCAATGACCCAACCGCTGATTTACCTGTTCTGATTGGCGGCGACTTCAATGCTGTTCCAGATAGCGATGAGATTCGTCGATTAACCGGAAGATCTACTGTCAAGAATCGCAACGTTGTCTTTGCTGATATGTGGGAACTCAAAGGTGAGGGTGAGGGTCATACGTGGGACGACCGTAATGAGTATCTCGCTCTCGCGAATTGGCCAAATCGTCGACTCGATTATCTCTTTGTGACCTGGCCTCGACCCAAACCAATGGGTAACCCAATTCGCGTGTGGCTTGCAGGAGTTGAACCTGTCGGGGGAGTGCAAGCCAGCGATCACTTCGCAGTCGTTGCCGATGTTCACACCGTACGATCAGGCGACACCGGCGACTAGGTTCGCTAACGACTAGGTTTGTCACCGTTATGGCAACTCTGCGGTTTAGTTTCGGCACTATGGGCTCGGGAAAGAGCACATTGGCGCTGCAGATTCATCACAATCTGGCAGTGCGTGATCGACAAGGACTGTTACTCACGAAACTTGATCGTGACGGGACTCAGGTGACAAGTCGACTGGGCGTCTCTGCGCCTGCGGTTGAAGTCACGCCAGAAATTGATTTGTTTGAATTAGCGCAGTCACGCATGCCGCTTGACTTTGTCGTATGCGATGAAGTGCAGTTTTATTCAATTGCTCAATGTGATCAGTTGGCTCGCGTCGCCGACGACCTCGATGTCGATGTCTACGCATTTGGCTTGATTACCGACTTCAAGGGACTTCTTTTCGAAGGTACAAAGCGCATGCTTGAAGTGGCTAACGAACGTGTCGAAATGCAGGTTGAAGCTCGTTGCTGGTGTGGCTCGCGAGCTACTCATAATGCTCGCGTGGTTAACGGCGTCGTGGTCTACGAAGGCGAGACTGTTGTTGTCGGCGATACGAGCGATGTTGCAACTCCCATGTTCGGTGATGTTGTTCGTTACGAGTTGCTTTGTCGCCGCCACTATGTTCGTGGCGATATGGGCGAAGGCCTAGCTACTGAATAAATCAGTTCCAGGCGCAAGGCATGCGCTTGATGCCGTTGATGAATGCGCTTTGCAACATCGCGGGTTCGCCAGTGATACGCATATTGGGCAGGCGACGACGGATTTCGTCGAACATCACTGACACTTCACGTCGGGCCAAGTTTGCGCCGAGGCAGAAGTGGGGACCGCCGGCACCGAATCCAACTTGCGGAGTTGGAGATGTGCGGGTGATATCAAACTTGAACGGGTCAACGAACACTCGCTCATCTCGATTGCCTGAGCAATACCACATCACGACTTTTTCGCCAGCGAGTAACTTCTGACCCGAAAGTTCGGTGTCTTCGGTGACCGTGCGACGGAAGTGAATCACTGGTGTTGCATATCGCACAATTTCTTCAACTGCAGTCTTGGTGTGGGTCTCGAAGTCGTTGAACCACAAAGCCTTTTGCTCAGGGTGATCGGTCAACAATTTCATGCCGTGGCTGATGGCGTTACGCGTGGTTTCATTTCCGGCGACAACGAGCAAGATAAAGAACGAACCAAATTCTTGAGCTGTCAGACGTTCGCCATCAACAACGGCGTTCATCATCGCCGACGTGACATCTTCTCGTGGATTCTTCACCCGGTCTTCGCCCAGGGCTTGGGCATACGAAAACATTTCAATTGCGACCTTCATTAAGTCATCAAGTGAAGAACCAAATTCGGGGTCGCCGACGCCCAAGATGACATTGGTCCAGTGGAAGATTTGCTTGTGATCTGATTCGGGGATGCCCATCATGTCGCAAATGATTGCGAGCGGAAGTGTGGCAGCAACTTCTTCGACGAAATCGCATTCGCCTTTGGGGAATCGCTCGAGCAACTGGGTAACGAGCAGTTCCGCTCGTGAACGAACTTGGTCTTCAATGCGGGCGACTTCTTTGGGGGCGAATCCACGCGACACGATGTTGCGTAGACGGAAGTGCTTGGGGTCGTCCATGTTGATCATCGAACCGAAAAACTCGCCCATCTCGGTCGGGAGATCGCCGATGTTTGAGCCCTTACCGCTGCAGAACAGTTGCGGGTTTCGGCTCACTTGCCAGATGTCGTCGTGACGCGTGATCGCGCGATAGCCAGGGCCCTGTGGAAAGGGTGAGCCCTGAATGACTGCTTCTTCAAAAAAGTGGAATGGCGATTCATCGCGCAACGTCTTAAAGGCACCTTCACGAAAGAGGCGGTCTTTCAGCCAAAACTCGGGTGTTGAGAAATCGATCTCCGACAGGGAGACATGGGGAAGTGAATTAAAATTGATCGTGCTCATAGTTTCTTACCGTAGTTGGCGGGCGGGCTTGTGGGGTGGTTGGGCCCAATGCGACACGGGGTTCTGAGTGTGGCATTCTGCAATTGTGAGCGAAAAAACCGTTACCGAGTTCACTTTCTTTGTGGATGCTGAGATGTTTGGGCTTGGTGGATACGAGAGCGCAGCATTGGCCGCCGATGAATCAGATCTACATGAGGCTGGCGTGTACAACGTCGATATTCCCCGTGGTTTTGGTACAGATTTGGGGGATCGGATTCCGGTTCGCGTGACGGGCACGGCCAAGGGTCTGAAGTTTTACGCTCGCCTTTTGTCGCTTAAAGACGCCCTGCAACTTGAAGAGTTAGAACGCGTGCGCTCGGCGGCCCTTGCTCGCGACGATGACTAAAACCATAGGGATAAAGACCTTAGGGATTAAAACTTTGAGGTGACAGTGAGTCAGTCTGTAAGCGGGATTCTGTGAATCGAGTTGCCTCAATCCGGTAACCATCCATCTATGCGGTCTACCCGAGGAGTTTCCGGTTGCCCGGTTGGACGGACCGCCCGTCTCCTCTGCTTGACCTTGCTCCGAATGGGGTTTGCCAAGCCATATGAGTCGCCCCACATGCTGGTGCGCTCTTACCGCACCGTTTCACCCTTACCTGTGCTGGTTGCCCAGTCATCGGCGGTTTCTCTCTGTTGCACTGTCCGTGAGGTCGCCCCCACCTGGCTCGCGCCAG
>JBIIMF010000083.1:0-5221 GCA_044338135.1 Ilumatobacteraceae bacterium
CAACGGATGTTGAAGTTTTCTTTCAACCTCATTGACGACGGCCTAGTGGGGCAACAAGTATTTGCCGGTGAAGCGACTCGGTTGGCATATATGACCGACGAGGCTCAAGAAGGTCGCATTTCTTTCTTAGAAAAGCGCGATCCCGACTGGGCTCCCTACCCCTGGTATTACTGATTTCTGGCGACTCTGAATTCATGTCTCGTGAACTGATTTACGTTGATTCTTTAGACGATCAACGACTCGACCGGTTTCGCTTACGTGAGCGCGAACTACGTCCGCGCAATATTCCGGCGCGCGTTTTTAAAACGATGCAAACGGGTGAGGCCGAAAAAATCACCCTCGGTATGTTCATTGCCGAAGGCGACCTCGTTGTTGAACGGGCATTGTCGGCAGGCTGTCGACTCGTTGAGGCGTTGACCGATGCTGCGTCCCCTAGCGCTCTGATCCAAAACATTGACGCCTCAATTCCCATTTATGCCGCACATGCCGATGTCCGCAAGACATTGACTGGCATGGGTGTCGCACTTGACATCATGGGTTTGTTTGAACGACCGTCGCCTCTCAAGCTTGACGAATTATTGGCGACTGCCCACCACCTACTCGTCGTCGAAGACGTTGACAACCCAACAAACATTGGAGCCATCATTCGTAGCGCAGCAGCTTTCGGAATTGATGGAGTCATTCTTGATCGCAACAGCGCCGACCCCCTCGCCCGTCGCGCGCTTCGCGTTTCCATGGGCACAGCATTCTCAATGCGTTACAGCCGGGTCGCCGATGCATCGTCGACTCTCGTCGCGTTACGCGATGCGGGGTACATCGTCTGTGGCTTAACTCCGCGAAGCGACGCTCTCAATATTCGTGAAGTCGGCGCTGGCCTACCTCGAGATGCCAAAGTCGCGATCGTTCTTGGTTCTGAACGGGCTGGTCTCTCCCCCGAAGCCCTCGCCACAGTCAATTTCATGGTCAAGATCCCCATGGCCGACGGAGTCGACTCTCTGAATGTGGCTGCCGCCGCCGCCGTGGCCTGCCATGCGTTGATCCCTGACACACGCACTCTCTAGGGCTCACATTCCGAGAACGTCGCAATTGACTCAATCCGCAGGCAAACTTATGAACGTGTCTGCAACTGGCGTCCTCCTACTTTCTTGCCCAGACCAACGTGGCGTCGTAGCTGCTGTCGCCGAATTCATTGCTGCTCACGGCGGGAATATCGTTCATGCCGAGCAACACACTGACGATGTTGAGAAAGTCTTTTTTCAGCGTGTTGAATTTGAGACTGACGGGTTCTCGTTGAACCGTCAAGAAATCCTGGCCGCATTCGCTCCAGTCGCATCAAAGTTTTCGATGCAGGTCCAATTGCGATTTACCGATGTCAAGCCACGAGTTGCCATCTTGGCAAGCAAGCAATCACATTGCCTCTTTGATCTCTTGAGCCGCTGGCATTCAGGTGAACTACCAGCCGACATCGTCACGGTCATTGACAATCACCCCGACCATGCCGACCTCGTGCAACATATGGGCGTTCCATATCTGCACTTTCCGGTCACGCCAGAAACTAAATCTGCTCAGGAAGAAGCAGTACTGCGCTCTCTCGATGAACAACAGGTCGATCTCGTGATCTTGGCTCGGTACATGCAAATTCTTTCACCCAAGCTGGTCGATGCATTTCCCTCGCGCATCATCAATATCCATCACTCATTTCTTCCAGCATTTATCGGTGCCAATCCATATCGACAGGCCCACGATCGAGGCGTCAAAATCATTGGTGCCACAGCGCACTATGTCACCGCAGATCTTGACGAAGGACCAATTCTTGATCAAGAGGTCGCTCGAGTTTCACACCGCGACTCGGTCGCCGATCTCACACGTAAAGGTCGCGACCTTGAGACAATCGTGCTCGCCCGTGCCGTTCGCGCTCATCTTGAGCATCGTGTCTTGGTTTATGGCAGCAAAACTGTTGTCTTTAGCTGACAAGCAAGTAGGCAACTAGTTAGTTCGGTCGCGCCGAACTAATCGGCAGTCCCGTGTCATTGCGCAAATGTTCGGCAGCCGGAACGAAATAGGCCAACAACTCTTGGCGAATCGCCTCATCATGGGTCGTGACCTCAACGGCAGCAGTCATATGGACGAGCCAACGATCACGTTCTAGTGGGCCGACATGAAATGGCATATGTCGAAGACGCAATTTCGGATGACCGCGCTCTTCCATATAGGTCTGCGGGCCACCCCAATACTGACCTAAAAAGAGGGCGAGTCGACGTTTCGCTCCCTCAAGATCAGTGTGATCGGGGTAGAGGGGCCACAACACTTCATCGGTGACAACTCCGATATAAAAATGGTCAACGAGCTCGACGAAGAACTGCATGCCTCCGACTCGTTCGTACATCGAGATTTCTACTACTTCATCGTCACTCACGAGAACTGTGGATCCTGCCAACCAGGGAACACTTCGGGCAAACCGTCGCTCACCTTGACCGGGAAGTTAGCTGGACGCTTTTCAAGAAAACTCATGACGCCTTCGCGAGCGTCGTCACTCGCCCCACGAGAGTTAATTGCTCGCGAATCAACACGGTGCGCTTGCATCGGATGGTCGGCGCCAAGCATGCGCCACAGCATCTGCCTCGATAAGGCCACCGAAACTGGTGCGGTGTTCTCGGCAATCTCGCGAGCAATTGCCCGCGCCGCTGGCAATAGATCTTCTGGTTCATGAACACTTCGAATCAGCCGACCTTCGAGCGCTTCATCGGCACTGATCATGCGACCGGTAAAACACCACTCGGTTGCTTGGGAGATGCCAACAATTCGCGGCAGAAACCAACTGCTAGCCGCCTCGGGAACAATTCCTCGCTTGGCGAATACGAAACCAAACTTCGAGCTCGTGCTCGCCAAACGAATATCCATCGGCAAAGTCATGGTGACGCCAACGCCTACCGCGGCACCGTTAATTGCGCCGATCACCGGCTTCTTGCTCTCAAAAATTCGCAATGACACTAAGCCACCACCGTCACGCATTACTCCGGTCTTGGCTTTGACATCACTTCCACCTTTGGCGAAAGTCTCTCCCCCGCCCGACAAATCTGCGCCTGCGCAAAAGGCCCGCCCCGAACCAGTCACGATGACTGCGCGCACATTGTCATCGGCATCGCTTTCATCAAACGCGGCAATGATCTCTTTCAGCATGCGGTTTGTAAAGGAATTCAACTTGTCGGGACGATTTAAAGTAATCGTCGCGATCTGCTCAGATACGTCGTAAATGATTTCTTCGTAGGCCATAGTCAGACCTTAATAGAACGTCAGACGTCGAGGAAACGTGAAGCGGCGATACCCGATCCCACGGCACCCGCGATGGCACCAATGGCCAACAAAATGAACATGACGAAACGCAAATAGCCGTCGGTAACAACGAGTGCCGCTAGTTCAGTGTCGTTGAAATCTACAACAGCACCCGACCAAGCCGAATTCAGTCCCCATAGACCAAGACACGATAGAACCCCGCCTATCAAACCCTGCAGAAGTCCTTCAAGCATGAATGGGATACGAATAAACCAGTTGGTCGCACCAACGAGTTTCATCACTTCAATTTCTCGACGACGGGCGAACATGGCCGTACGGATCGTGTTCCAAATGAGGCCGACTGCGACGACAAGCAGAACTATCGACATCGCTGTCGTCGCAATTCGAATAAATTGCGAGACTCGTGCCACAACATCAAAAACATCTTGGGCGTAAGCGACTTCACGGACTCCGGCTAGACCGCGGAATTGTTCACCAAGCTCGCGAATCAAATTCGAATCTTGCGAAATAGGTACAACTTTGAATTGCGAGGGGATGTTTTCCGGAGTCAACAGGCGCAGTGTTCCGGGATCGCCAGCAAATAACTTTTGCGCTTCGGCATAACTTTCTGCCTGGTTGAGATAGCGCAACTGGGCCACATCAATAATTGCTGGCTGAGATTTGAGTGCATCTTCGATGACTTGAATCTGATTAGGGTCGGCATCGGATCGAACATACACAATGAGCTCAACGTCGCCCTTCCAGCGAGTCAACAAATTGTCGAAGGCTCGCTGAATCAAGAATGTTGACCCGACTAGCAGCAATGAAACTGCCGATGTAATGACCGCGGCCATCGTCAAGGTGACGTTGCGCTTGAAACTGGCCCATGTTTCGCGGAACGCGTAACTGATACGAGCAATCATCAGTCGTACACTCCTCGTTCTTGGTCGCGCACAATCACGCCGCGATCGAGTTGAACAACTCGCCGACGCATCATGTTGACGATTCGCTGATCGTGTGTTGCCATGACCACAGTTGTACCAGTGTTATTAATACGATCGAGCAATCGCATGATCCCTTCACCCGTTGCTGGGTCGAGGTTTCCGGTTGGTTCGTCGGCCAACAAAATCAGCGGTCGGTTGACGAAAGCTCGGGCAATTGAAACACGTTGTTGTTCGCCACCCGACAATTGATGCGGGAAGCGGTCTTCTTTATCGGAGAGACCAACAAGGTCGAGAACTGCGGGCACTTGCTGGCGAATCACGTGCTTGGGTCGCCCAATCACTTCAAGGGCAAAAGCGACATTTTCAAAGACGGTTTTGTTGAGCAAGAGTTTGTAGTCCTGGAAGATGTTGCCGATATTGCGTCGTAAGTACGGAACTTTTGAATCAGCCATTTCGTTGATGTTTTTGCCGGCAACCCAAACCGCACCGCGCTCGGGCTGTTCTTGACGATTCATCAAACGAAGTAGAGTTGATTTACCCGATCCCGAAGGACCGACCATAAAGACGAAATCGCCTTTAGCGATCTCAAACGAGGCGTCGCGCACTGCAGGTATTTCAGTGCCATAAGTTTTTGTCACGTTTTCGAGGCGAATCATGTTGCTCCTCGGGCAAGAGACCGACCAATTAGTCGACCACATGAAGTCAAGCGATCAGGTTATCAGTCGTACTTGATCAAGAATCGTCGCCGGCGCGGCGCCACTGTAAATATCCGACCATAAATTCGTCCAGATCGCCATCTAGCACCGATTCAACGCTGCTTGATTCAATGTTTGTGCGCAAATCTTTGACCATTTGGTAGGGCTGTAAGACATAGCTGCGAATTTGACTACCCCAACCAACCGTTGCTTGTTTGCCGGCAATGCGGTCAAGTTCGGCTTGGTGTTCTTCTTCAATCTTTGCGGCAACCATTGCCTTCAAACGATTCATCGCCTTTTCGCGGTTTT
>JBIIMF010000084.1:0-5093 GCA_044338135.1 Ilumatobacteraceae bacterium
TGCGCTATCCCACTGATTCACCGATGACACCAGACCCCATGTCGGGTTCGTACCTCGCCATTTATTGGGTGCTCAAGGGACATCATGATGATTGGAATCGTTGGAGCGTTGACACCGTCAAGACCCTTCACGCGACAGGTCGCATGTTTGCCGAGCGTACGCACATTCATACGCAGTTGTATGACAACCAGTGGTCGATGACTCGCACCGAAACCACAACCAATATCGAACTTGCACTCGACCGCGGATATCCCGGAATCATCGTCAATGTAGGTGAGTTGAATGAAGGCGTAACTCACGCTCAGATGAGCGAGTGGATGCAAAACAATTGGGCACCTCGTGCATTTGCTTCATCGTGGGGACCAGATGTCTTCAACTACTCAACGTTGTTGCCGCTGCTTGATGATGCACCACCGGATGTACCCCGTGTTCCAAAGGCAGATCAGCGTTTCATGCAGATCCATTTTGTTGATCACGATCCGGCTGCCGAATGGACCAATGGCTACGCCAAATTTGGCGCAGATCTTGAATCAAGCGGGCTGGCCAAGCATTTGTGGACGAGTCCTTTCAAGAACACTGTGTTCGGTACCGACACTTACACCGATGAGTTGTGGTGATTTCTGTGGAACACATCACTGGTAAAAAGATTTTGGTCACTGGCGTCACTGGTTGGGTAGCTGGTCCACTTGCTGAATCGTTAGCCGCGCAAGGCAACACGGTTTATGGTGCTGCTCGTTTCAAAGATCCGGCGCAACGTCAACCGTGGCACGAAAAAGGTGTACAGACAGTCAGCATCGATTTAGAAAAGGGCAGGCTCGACGAAGTGCCAAGTGATCTTGATCTGGTCTTGCACTTTGCGGTGGCTAAGAGCAGCAATTTTGAAGAAGCATTTGCATCAAACGCTCACGGCAGTGCCGATCTGCTAGAAGTTGCGGCAAATCAAAGTGACTCGTTGTCATTCTTTCATTGTTCGTCAACTGCGGTATACGAACCGAAGCATGGCGAAGCTCGTAAAGAAACCGACCTTCTTGGCGACAGTCATCGCCCCATGCCCGGAATGCCGACGTACAGCATTTCAAAGATTGCCGGTGAAGTCTTGGTGAAGCACACTGCAAAGCGCCTCGGAGTTCCGACGGTGATCGCTCGACTGAATGTTCCGTACGGCGATGCATACGGCTGGATGTCATTCCACTTAATGATGATGGAACGCAATATTCCTGTGCCCGTCCACGTTGATCAGCCAACGACGTACACCCCAATTCACGCTGATGACATCAATCGCAGTATTCCGTATCTCCTTTCGTACGCGAATACTGGTGCAGAAATTGTGAACTGGGGTGGAGATCAGTTGGTGTCAATCGAAGATTGGTGTGAAGAGATGGGCCGATTGACCGGGATTGTGCCGACGTTCAATCCGACGACGGCAACAATTGCATCAATCGTCCCCGACCTACAGAAACTGCATGACGTTGGTTTCCATTCATCAGTTGATTGGCGCGAAGGAATTCGTCGTCAAATTGCAACGATGCGCCCAGAACTACTGAAGAACTAGGCAATCTGCGAATACAACATCGCTTTATGCATGATGAGATCTTCGGGATCTTCGGGCATTTCGCGTTCGCCATATGCAACGCCACGTAGTGATGTTCGAATAGCCACTGCAGCAAACCGCAAACTCGCGTAGACGATGTACCAATTGAGATCTTCAATGTGTCGTCCGCCGGCACCCTCGTAGGCATTGATGATGTCGTCAGTTTGACAGAACTCGGGGAAGCCTGGCATCTCAAAAACATCAGCCAAAGACTGGAAGAACTGATGCATAAAGATCAACCAGCCGACGTCAATTCCGGCCGGACCGACATTGACCATTTCCCAGTCGAGGACCGCGGTTGGCGTGAGGCCATCAAACAAAACATTGCCGGGTCGCGCGTCGCCCCAGTTGATGACGGTGGGTCCGGGATTGCTCGGTTTGCGATCGGCGAGCCACTTCAAAGCTTGTTCAATGACTGGCAAGCGCAGGTCGCCACGCGCCCAGTCGTAATAGGCGCGTTGCTCGGCTAGTAAGCGGTCGATGGCGTCACCTTCGCGTGAAGGCAAATAAGAGATGTCATCTTTGACTGCCGATAAGTCAATGGCATGAATGCGAGCTTGAACGCGCGCAACTTCGCGGCCTAGTTCGCGTCGTTCGTCGACCGACATAGCGTCCATGTAGCTGCCGCCAAAGACGTAAGGCGGCATATCGGGTAATGCGCGACCAGTCACTCGGTCCATAACCAAGAAAGGTGAACCCAAAACTGATGTGTCAGTTTCAAGGAAGCGAACATTAGGGACTGGAAGATTGCTGTTGTTACCCACGAGTTGCATGGCTCCGGCTTGAGCCACCATGTCGTAAATCGGAAATACCGGCCAATCATTCATGTCGGGATTCAGACGGGTGACGACGGGTTCAACAAGACCGTTGTGATGAATCGTGAAAAGCAAAGTTTCACTGCTCATTCCGGTGCCCTCGGGGATGCCAACATCGGTGATCGTGCAGGCATGACCAAACTGTTTGCTGAACCACGCTTCGAGCGTGCGGGCAAGTTCTTCGGGATTGCGTTTTGAAGGTAACGGCATGATCAGGCGGGCTTGACGTAGGCGAGTTGTTCAAAACGATTGCTGATGAGCCAACCGTTAGCGGTGCGCACGATGGTGTCGTTGTACCAACCGCTGGCCTGCATATAGGTGGGTTGATCGCCAGGAATGCGCATCGTCATGGTGTACACCGAACGAACCTTGGCAGTGTCGTCATTTTCAAAGGTGATGGCAACATTGCCACCTGCCGAAAGCGACACATCAAACATTGTCATCATGCCGCTAAATGTTTCGGCAGCCACAGCTGGTGAACCAACTGGTCCGCCGGCGGTTGAATAGTCAACATGGGCATCGGGCGTGAAGACTTTCTGCCAAGCGTCCCAATCGCGATCGACTAAGGCCCAGGTATAACGCGACAACACGTCGGTGATGAGTGACCGGTCCAGAGCTTCGTTCAACATAAATTCCCCCAAGGAGTCAGGTAATACCTTCACGATCATAAACGCTGATCATGGGCGAGTCACTTGCTGGCAGAATAGAAACATGACTTCTGAGCCCGTCGTTGGATCTGGCGTGATTCGAGGTACCTGTCATCACGATTGCCCCGATACTTGTGGATGGGAGGTCACGGTCGAGTCTGGTGTGGCTGTCAAATTGCGTGGCAATCCGAATCATCCGTATTCGCTGGGCGAGCTCTGCCCCAAGGTCAACCGCTTTCTAGATCGCGTGTACAGCTCAGAACGCATTTTGTACCCGCTCATCCGAACTGGGTTGAAGGGCTCAGGCGAGTTCCGTCAATCAACGTGGGACGAAGCCCTGAATTTGGTGGCTTCCAAAGTTCATGAGGTTTCCGCCGAATTTGGTGGCGAAGCTGTTATGCCTTGGGGGTCGGCGGGCACGCAAGGTCTCATTCAAATGAACTCGCTTGACCGACGCTTTTTCGCCAAAGTTGGTGCGTCGCGACAGGTTGATTCGCTGTGTGGGGCAACCGCGATGGTTGGTTCAACCCTCACTCTCGGATCGCCCTTGGCCAATGATCCGATGGACATTGAACACTCGAAGTTGATTCTGCTTTGGAGTACAAATACACGGCTGGTCAATCGACACCTCTGGCCCTTTATTGAAAAGGCGCGAGCCAACGGTGCCAAGGTTGTGGTGATTGATCCATTGAAAACCATCACCGCAGAAGCCGCTGACGTCTTTATTCAACCGTTGCCCGGAACCGATGTGGCGATGATGTTGGCCATGATGCACATTCTCATTCGTGACGATTTGCTTGATCACGATTACATTGAAAAGCACACTGATGGATTTGCTGAGCTGAAAGCTCAAGTTGCTGATTGGACGGCCGAACGTGCCGCTCAAGTGTGTGGAATCTCGGCAGAAGAGATTGAGTCGTTGGCGAGCGAATACGGCACAGTCAAACCAGTCTTTATCCGCACCCTCATCGGTGCCGAACATCGTGAGCACGGAGCGATGTTCTTCCGCACGCTCACATGTTTGCCGATGTTGGTTGGCGCGTGGAAACACAAAGGTGGGGGCTTCTCGCGCAGTGTTGGTTCGTACGCCGAAACCAACGTTGATGATTCGGTTTTTGATGTTCCTTCGCTGAGCAATGGCAAAGAACGCCGTCCATTAAGCATGAATCATCTTGGTCGAGTTCTGAATGACGCGACCCTTGCTCCACCAGTGAAAATGTTGTTTGTATACAACGGAAATCCGTTAGTGACTGCACCGAATACTGAGTTGATTCGTCGGGGACTAGAGCGCGAAGATCTGTTCACTGTGGTTTCTGAACAGTTCATGACCGATACCGCGCAGTACGCAGACGTGGTTTTTCCGGCATGCACTCAAATTGAACAAATAGATGTTGTCCCTTCGTGGGGACATCTATATCTCGGTTGGAATCACAAAGCCATTGAGCCATTAGGTGAGAGTGTCGCGAATACCGAATTGTGGCGGCGACTATCTCAAGCATGTGGATTCACCGAACCAGAACTATTTGAAGACGACGAGTCACTTATCTTGAGTGCATTGCATGATCTAGAAATCGAAAAGTTGCGTAACGATGGGTTTGTGCGATTGTCTTTGCCCGAAAATCTCCAGCCTTACGCCGAGGGTGGATACTCAACTGTTACGGGTAAAGCAATGCTGATCAATCATGGGCTACCTGCAGTTGGGCTACCAGCTCTGCCGACGTACGCCGTCGGAACCGAAATGGCAATTGATGAAAACTCGCAATATCCGTTGAACTTGATGTCGCCCAAAACGCATGTGCGCTTTTTGAATTCTTCGTATTCGCATCTTGGCCACCACGCCGAAGCTGAAGGTGAAATGTTTTGTGAGATTCATCCTCACGACGCTGAAAAGCGGGGCATCTCTCACGGCGAACGTGTTCGTGTCTTTAACGATCGTGGTTCGCTTGATGTCATTGCCCGTATATCTGCCGACGGCGGACGCGTTCGCAGCGGTGTCGTGGTCGTGCCATTCGGCTGGGTTGGCTCGCGTACTAAGGACAC
>JBIIMF010000085.1:0-5072 GCA_044338135.1 Ilumatobacteraceae bacterium
TCAGCACCCGGATCAGTCCGCCCCGGAACCACCGATGACTTCTTTGCCACCCCTCGGGCCATCAGCGGTTTATCTGGAAACTCTGCATCAAAAACAAACTTCGCAACGAGCGAACTGGGTGAACCTAGTCACGCCGGCTATACGCCTTCACATTCGGTGTGGTTCAACTACACCGCACCAGCAAGCGGACAAATTGACATCAGTACTGCTGGATCAAATTTTGACACCCTGCTTGCGGTGTACACCGGAAGTTCATTTACCAACTTGAACTTGATCGCGGCCAACGACGACATCAAAACTGGCCAGTCAAGCGCCGTAAGTTTTGGTGCAGTTGCCGGCATGGTCTACCGCATCGCTGTCGATGGCTATGCCACCGCAACCGGAAATGTCATGCTCAACTGGGACCTCAAATTGCCCTTACCCCCAACCGCGCCGACCAATGTTCGCGCGGTCTCATCGAGAAGTCGTCAAGTTGAAGTCGCATGGGACTCTCCTACCAATCCGACATACCCCGTGACAACATATACGGCCACGGCAACGCCCGGTGGGCAGACCTGCGTCTGGTCCCAAGGCCCATTGAATTGCTCAATCGCGAACCTGACGAATGGAACCTCGTACACCTTTACCGTTGTGGCGCAAAATGCCGTGGGAACCAGCCCATCTTCTGCCCCTTCAAACGCAGTCACCCCTCGCACCATGACACGAGTAACAACGACGGCCCATTCATGGGGCATCGACCGCATTGATCAAGTGTCACCGAACTTAGACGGACAGTTATCAACGGCCAATCGTGGAAGTAATGCGATTGTTTTTGTGGTTGACACGGGCATCGCGAGCAACAGTGAGTTTGCTGGCCGCCTGCGCACTGGCTATTCCGCTATCAATGACGGCAACGGAACAGTGGACTGCCAAGGACACGGCACCCACGTCGCTTCAACTGCTGCTGGAACTTCGTACGGTGTTGCAACCGATGCTTTGGTTGTGCCGGTGAGGGTGCTTGATTGTACGGGTTCAGGTTTGACTTCAGGGATTCTCGCTGGCTTGAACTTTGTGGCCACTTATCCCCTCAATGGAAAAAGAGCTGTCGTCAATATGAGTCTTGGTGGCGTCGCCAGCGACATCCTCGACAATGCGGTGGCTGAATTGGTTTCACTCGGAATCACTGTTGTCGTCGCAGCTGGCAACGACTCCACTCTCGCTTGCGAAGTTTCACCTGCTCGTGAATCAACTGCAATCACAGTTGGTGCGACAGACAACACTGATACACGCGCATTCTTTTCGAACTACGGCTCGTGCGTCGATATCTTTGCGCCTGGTTACGACATTGAAGGCGCCAGCATTGACCCCACGTACGACTCTGTCTCGAAGAGTGGCACTTCAATGGCGTCCCCACATGTTGCGGGTGCCGCAGCAATCGCCGTGACCACATTTCCTTCAGCCAGCCCTGCACAGGTCATCAATTTGCTCATCAGCGATGCGACAGTGGGCGTTGTGAATGATGCTGGTACTGGCTCACCTGATCGACTACTCATGGTTGCTGGCTCCAACCTCGGAGTTGAGACAACACCGACAACAATGAAGTCGATCAACCCACAACGAATATTTGATACTCGCAGCGGCGAGGGTGGCGTTCCCGTTCGAAAAGTTGGTGGTGACTATGTACTCGAGGTACAAGTTTCGGGCAAGAACAACATCGCTCCGGCAGGAGTCAGCGCGGTATCGCTGAACGTCACCGCCACAAACCCTGAGGGAGCTGGCTTCATCACCGTGTATCCATGTGGCACACGGCCCGAGATTTCAAGTCTCAACTTTATTGTGGGCGAAACGGTACCTAATGCCGTCATCGCGCGTCTCTCCAGCACTGGGTCATTGTGTTTCTATAGCAATGTCGCCGTTGACATCATCGCCGACGTCAACGGATCGCTCTTGGACGGAAACGGATTCAACCCCACCGCACCATCGCGACTCTTTGACACTCGATCAGGATTTGGCGATGTATCCGCGCAGAAAGTCGGACAACTTGATGGTAGTGGCGCACCATTAGAAGTTGCGGTCCGCGGTCGAAACGGAATTCCTATATCTGGAGTCACCGCAGTTTCAATGAATGTGACGATCACCAATACGGTTGCCTCAGACGCCGGCGGCTACGTGAGCGTGTATCCGTGCGGCACTCGTCCAAATGTCTCGAGTTTGAACTTCGTCACCGGAAAGACCATCCCGAATGCTGTCGTCACTCCCCTGTCGGCAACTGGAACGGTCTGCTTCTATGTCTATGGTCAAGCCGACATCATTGTTGATATCAATGGCAACTTTGAATCTGGACTTGGCTATTCGCCGATCTCTCCCAATCGCGTCGCCGATACTCGCGCTGGGGTTGGTGGCGTTGCCGTGCAATCAGTTGGCGATATTGCGGGTAATGGAACTCCACTTGAAGTATCAATTGTTGGAACATCTGGCATTCCCTCAAGTGGAGTCACCGCCGTTTCTTTGAACGTCACCGCGATCGGAATATCCACCTCGTCATTCGGCGGATACGTGACGGTGTATCCGTGCGACAGTCGCCCCAACGCATCAAACCTGAACTTCGTCGCCGGACAGGTCGTCCCCAACGCAGTGATTGCCCCAGTTTCAAATCGTGGAACCGTGTGCTTTTACGTTTACGGCATCGCCAATATCTTGGTTGATGTCAACGGCTACGTCAGTAACGTTGCCTGAATCTATGCGGGCCGGTGGAAAACTGCGTTTGTGATGGTCACAAGTATTTCTTCGCCATCAATCGTCGCCACACCATCAGCTACTAACGAATACTTCGAATGCTCGTGACTCTGTGATTGATCGCACGGTGGCCAAGTCAGCGTCACCAAACTGTTTGCCGCAACATTTGCTAACGGTGTTCGTCCAGTATTTGAGAATCGCGCGGTGTCATTCAACATCACCGGACGCAACGCTACGACATGCGATCGTTCATTGCTATTGGTGACGAGATACACAAACTCGCGACCAGCTAAATGTTCACCAATGAGTGTTGGCTCAACTTTGACGCTCAACGGTGAGTCCCCCACGAGTCCCAGTGAGTCATGGTGTCAGAGGGCAAACGGTGGGCTGGTTTGAAATCATCACCGGTGTAATACGCAACTGGAAAGAGCACTGTCTGAGTCCAATCTGCTGGAATACCCAGCAACTCAGAAATCGCCTGTTCTTGGAACAAGTGAATCGTGGTCCATGCAGTTCCGAGACCACGTGAACGTAACGCCAACATGAAACTCCACGCTGCCGGAAGAATTGACCCGTACGTACTGGCTTGAGCGATCACCATTGGCACCGACTCAACTCGGCCACGCACACAAGCAATCACGAACACCGGAACTTGCTCAAGAATTTCGCCGAGGTAGCCCGCCGATTCCATCACCTTGGGCATCACATGTTCGCGTGGGTCGCCAGGCTCGAGCGGCGGCGGATAACCCGAACCGGCCATCATTTCGCCGCCATTGCGATATGCATCGGCGATGAACTTCTTCTTGGCGGGGTCGGTGATCACAACAAAGGCCCAATTCTGAGCGTTCGTTCCGGTGGGGGCCTGCATCGCAATGTCAATGCAGTCCTGAATCACCTGGGGTTCAACGTCACGGGTGAGATCAAGTCTCTTGCGTACTGAACGCGTCGTCGTCAAAAGTTTGTCGGTAGCTACTCGATCGATCGTCATGGTGTGACCTTAGGGCAAACGCTTCTGACCACCGAGTATTGACCGAACCCGTCCACTTTGAATTCCCGAGTGGTTTTGTCGGGAATTGCCCATAGAGTTATTTTCGCTATCTGCTCGGTCTATCCGAGCCACAACCCAGGAGATCCACCATGACTGTTCGTCTCGGAGACACCGCCCCCGATTTCACCGCCGAAACCACCCAAGGAACCATCAGTTTCCACGACTGGCTCGGCGATTCATGGGGCGTGCTTTTCAGCCACCCCAAAGACTTCACCCCGGTCTGCACCACCGAGCTTGGTTATGTCGCCAAAATCAAGCCCGAATTCGACAAGCGCAATGTCAAGGTCATTGGTTTGTCGGTCGACTCAGTTGAAAGCCACATCAAGTGGGAAGGCGATATCGGCGAAACCCAAGGAACACCCGTGAACTTCCCCATGATCGGCGATACCGATCGCAAGGTCTCTGATCTGTACGACATGATTCACCCAAATGCCAACGACACCATGACCGTGCGCAGCGTATTCGTGATCGGTGCCGACAAGAAGATCAAACTCACCATCACCTACCCCGCTTCAACCGGTCGTAACTTCGAAGAAATTCTCCGCGTGATTGACTCGTTGCAATTGACCGCCAAGTACAAGGTTGCCACTCCGGCCAACTGGACTGATGGTGGCGACGTCATCATCGGTGCTGCAGTTTCCGACGAAGAAGCAAAGACCTTGTTCCCACAGGGATGGAAGACCGTGAAGCCGTACTTGCGAGTCTTGGCCCAACCCAACAAATAGTCCAATAAGTAATTAACTCGTTAACCAGTTTCGTTCGACCCAGTCACGAACCGCCGGCGCTAAGCGTTCGAGGTGAGTGGCTGGGTCGTTGCGTATCAAGGTGGCGCTAATCGGGACGTTGACACGTTCTGGATCACACACCAAAGCTTCGGCACCAAGACGCGTCGCCAATTCTGAAATATAGAAATCGCTCGAGACCACAACATCTGGTCCACTGGCCAACGGCCATTTAGAACGCAACAAAGCGATCCACTTAGCCCATAGTTCTTGATCGTCCCAATCGTTATGCAAGCTATGTTCAACCTGTACAACCGTCACATTTGGGTGCAGATCTTGTAGCCATTGCGCCCGCAGATGACCAGGAGCGGCTTCGCCTGCTTTGGTATTCACGAAAACCACCAATTGTTCACAATGGTCTTGCGCCCATTCGATCATGTACGAATGCCCCAAATGAGGCGGATCAAAACGACCAATGATTAAGCCAGTGGCGTGCACGAAGTCACCCTAAGACATGAGCCGTATATGGGCAAATCTTTAGGCAGAATAGAGGCATGACTGATGTTTCAACTGTGGCCGCCGCTGGT
>JBIIMF010000086.1:0-5011 GCA_044338135.1 Ilumatobacteraceae bacterium
CCCCAATTGACATTGTTGATTCACCCGACTTACCCCCGTTGCATCAGGTTTTCGGCGCAGAACGAATCTCGCATGGAGTGTGGCAACTACCGCTCCTCACAGCCGAATTGGCATCTCCCGATGCCGCGCTTCACATCGGGCCTCAACACATAACTCTCGAAACTGCGTCAACCGAATTAGCGCAAGCCTTGGGTTCGGCCCAGTTACAAATCAGTGATTGGTATGTGATGTTTGTGAACCGTGGCAAGGTCGGTCCGTTCGTAACTCAGGGCGAAGCATTTGTCGGTGCTGACGGAAAAGTTGGGACACGCGTGAACTTGATTGACGAAGGCGACAATCAACGAGTTGTCAGCACAAGCGCTGCAACTTTTTCACCAATCCACATGTGATTCTGGCCCACACGTGATTCTGGTGCAGAATAGTTGCGAAATGCGCAACGATTCTGCACCAGAATCACAGGTTTAGAGCGGCATACCTGAGATCTTGCGGAGATTGTCACGCAAGGCCAGGCGACGCTCGTCAGCGGTGAGACCGGCAAAGTCGCCAACCCAATCACGTGGCGCAGCAAGACCTTCTGGATGAGGCCAATCGCTACCCAAAAGAACTCGGTCAGCCCCAATGAGACTGCTCAAGATTGCGATATCGTCTTCATAGAACGGAGCGACAGACACGTTTGAGCAGAAGGTTTCAATTGGGTCACGCTTGTACAACTGCGGAGTCTTGCCGTACGAACGCTTCAGGCGACGCAGCAAGTCAGGGACCCAACCAGCTCCGAGTTCGACCGTGGCGATTTGCAACTTGGGAACACGATCAAACAAACCGTGACAAATCAAAGAAGCAACCAAGTCGAAGACGGGGCGCTCAATATGCACACCCATGACTTCGGTCAACGTTGACATCTTCATGCCCGTGTACTTGAGGCTTTCGCCCCAGCGCTCAAGGTAAATGCCGTAACCCGAATCAGCACCGTGGAATGCAATGGCGACTCCAGCATCGGCAGCCATATTCCAGAAGCGGTCATACATCGGGTCAGCAAGTGAACGGAAGCGGTCTGGCGCCTGCACAGGTGCCGGACGGAAGGTCACAAAACGTGCACCTTTTGAAATCGCTAACTCAAGTTCTTTTTCTGCACGAACGGGGTCAATCAACGACATCAAAGGCCCGGTCAAGATTCGGTTGTCGCGGTTGTAACCCCAGTCTTCATCCAGCCACTGGTTGTAGCTATGGAACACCGCATACAAAGCTTCAACATCGTTGGCGAGCATTTCTTCAAGACCCAGTCCGAGGCTTGGCAACACCCATGCAAGATCAACGCCTTGTTCAACGAGCTTGGCGACACGAGCTTCGCGTGAACGAGCTGCTGGCGGAATCGGACCCATCTCAATAATGTCGCGAATTTCTTTTCCACCGTGGTTCTGCGCACGGAAATACATCTCTAACGATCCGGGAACACCAACCGGGTCGTAGGTGGGGTTCGGGATGAGGGTCAACAAACGGTCATTGACGAGCAAAGTTTTGCGACCGTCAACTTCGACCCAGCGAACTGCTGTCTTATGCGCTTTAGGCAAATGACGAGTAACAGCGTCTTCGGCTTCGTAGTAGTGCTGGTCGGCGTCTGACAACCCGTACGTCACATCATCGAGTACTGGTCGAGATTCAAGAAGCGTCATCATGTCCCCTTAGTTCAGGCGTCACAAGCAAATCTGACGCTCCGTCAGATTGTACGGTATGAAAGCGGCCAATGAGAGATCTAACCCGTGTACGGTGACCAAGGTCCCAAGAAAAGGGACTTAGGTTCTAGGTCCGAACCACCAAGATGAGGGAGTTTTATGGAGATCTGGCAAGTCATCGCCCGTGAGTCGATCCGTGATCTTGTGGCCCGTTACAACGCCAATGGTGACACCGGCAGATTCACTCAAGTACGTGAACTCTTCAGCCCCGACGCCACCATGGACATCGGCGACGGTCGGGTTTACCGAGGTCTCGAAGAAGTCATGACGATCTTCACCGGAACTAAAGAGGCAACCGGGGCCGCTAGTGCCCTCACCCATGTTCGTCACTCAACCACCACCCACCAAATCGACCTGATCGACGAGGCACACGCTTCAGGACGCTTGTATTTCTTTGTGGTCACCGATATCGGCCTTGACCACTGGGGGCGCTACGTCGATTCGTATATCGCTACTGATGGCACATGGAAGTTCGCGTCACGCAAAGTCACCGTTGATGGTTGGGCCGCGAACTCGCTATTCCCCCACTAAATAGATTCATTCAGGCCCGTTCGGGACGAAACGCCGAACGTGGTCTTTGCACGAATTCAAACGGAACTCCGTCGGGATCATTCAAGAAACAGATCCACATGTCGGGTACTGCCGTTCCTTCAAGTTCGACTTGTCGTGGCTCACGTTCAAACTTCCAACCCTCGGCCAGGAAACGTTCGTAAGACGCAACAGTGTCATCAACTCCAACGGCAGTTCTAAACAATCCTGCATGGTTTGCATCAGATGGGTGCTGACCGTGCGACTTAGGATTTGACCAATCGGTTAAAACAATTTCAGCTGCTTCATCGGGCAACTTCATACGGTGTACTCGACCGACTGCCGCCGAACCATCAGCAGCCTTCAGCCCCAAAAAATCACCGTTGTCGAGCACATGTTCAGCAACGTCTAAAAATCCCATTCCGTGATACCACGACAACGACGCATCAATGTCGGTCACAGTGATGCGCAGATGGCGTAATCGGGATTCGCCCAGGGGAATATTTTCATCTTGCATAAGGTCAACTTGGGTGCCAAATGGATCGGTCAAAGTGGCCCAATTTTGAATCCATGGAGACGATGATTGAGACACCAGTTTTGATCCAGCCGCCACCATTCGTTCAATCATCGATTCAATATCTGGCACACCAAAGCCAACGGCTTGCATCCCGACACGCGAAGCATCGGCGATTGGAGAACCAATCATGACCGGGCTCACCCACTCTTGAATTTCTAACGAAGCACTTGTCCGGGGACCGCGTTTGTCATAAACGAATGCCGCCCCGCTGACAATTTCGCCGTCAATGCCAAGCAAAGAACCATCTGATGGATGGAGCGGATTGCGCATCACTTCTTTCATATCGAGAACATTCACGTAGAAATCAACCACCGAGTCGGTGTCCTCGCAGCAGTAACAAATATGCAAAAACCGGCGAGAGGGGGCTTCAAAGTCAACAGTCACGAATGTGGACAGTACCTCATGACCCCCGACGACCTGACAGTATTGAGACTGTTCGGGAGGAATTATGCAAGAGAAAATTGATGGTCGTCGCCTTGAAGGCAAAACCGCTTTAGTCACTGGAGCAAGTCGTGGTATTGGCGCAGCAATCGCCCGTCGCTTGGCTGCTGAAGGAGCGACAGTCGCGTGTATGGCGCGAACCCTAGATCCCGATCCTCGCTACGAAGGCACCTTGCGCGACACGGTCAACCTGATCACCGCATCAGGAGGAAAAGCAGCTGCATTCAAAGCCGATCTTTCGAGTTCGGACGATCGCAAGAATCTCATTGACGAGGTGCATAACGAACTTGGACCAATCGATATTTTGGTCAACAATGCGGCGGTCACATTCTTTTTGCCCATTGATTCGTTTCCTGAGAAGCGCTTCAAGTTAATGATGGAAACACAAGTCTGGGGCGCAATTGATCTCGCCCAACAAGTGATTCCCGATATGCGTTTACGAGGCGCAGGCTGGATTCTGAATATCTCTTCACGCGCTGCTGTCAAGCCAGTCGGCCCGCCATTTGAAGATTGGTTCGCCACTGGAAATTCATCGGTTTACGGCATGTGCAAAGCGGCGCTCGAACGAGTATCGCTTGGCATGGCCGCCGAGTTACATCGAGACAACATCGCAGTCAACACATTGGCCCCTTGGGACAATGTGCCGACACCTGGCGCCGGCAATCACGACTTGGTTGAGGACTTCAAAATTGAAGTGGAAGAAGTCATTGCCCAAGCTGCACTTGAGCTGTGCGCTGGCGACCCGCAACGTTTGACTGGGCGCGTTGCTTACAGCCAGCCCCTGCTCGCCGAAATGAGTGTTGTGGCGCGCAACCTCAATGGCGGACCACTTTTGTGAGTTCGATCAAGCGCGGCACTTGGACTAACTGGGCTGGCAACCAGTCATCTCGCCCACAGTGGATCAACGAACCGGCAAGCGAATCTGATGTCGCAGACATCGTTGCACGAGCCGCAAAATCTCAGAGAACGGTCAAAGCCGTTGGTGCGGGACACAGCTTCACTTCAACTGCGCTCACTTCTGGACACCTCATCAACATGGGTCATCTCAACAAGATCGTTGATGTCGATCGAGCGAACAACCAGGTCACAGTTGAAGCCGGAATTCATATTTCGGATCTCAATGAACAACTCTTTGAACTCGGTTATGCGATGCCCAATCTCGGAGACATCGCATATCAGACAATTAGCGGAGCCATTTCCACATCGACTCATGGCACTGGATCAAAACTCACCGGCATTGCTGGCCAGGTGTCGGGTTTACGACTCGTCAATGGTCACGGCGAACTTGTTGAAATCAATGGTCAACAAAATCCCGAACTCCTCGATGTCGCACGAGTTGGAGTTGGAGCGCTTGGGATCGTTACACAAGTAACGCTCAATGTTGTTCCCGCATTTCGCCTGCGGGCCGTTGAGGGTGCCCAGAATCTTGATGCACTCATTGAGAACCTTGATGAACTGGTCGACTCAAATGAGCATTTCGAATTCTTTTGGATCCCTCACACCAGATGGGCCCTCACGAAGCGCAACAACCGAACGACCGATCCTGTACATATTCCGAGTCGTGCCAAACAGTGGTACAGCAAAACCTTTTTGGAAAACTATGCGTTCGGTGCGGTGTGTGCTCTCGGACGCCTCAGGCCGAGCCTCATTCCTCGTCTCGCAACTGCCCTGCCATCTAGTGGTCAAACAGAAATCGTTGATGAAAGTTTCCGCATCTTCGCAAGTGAACGCATCG
>JBIIMF010000087.1:0-4867 GCA_044338135.1 Ilumatobacteraceae bacterium
TGAACTCTAGCGAGAAACCGACGACGAACGTCAGGCAGCGCGAACCCAGTCACGACGATACGGCTGCTGTGAGCTCGGGTACCGACGCAATTGGGACAGTTTGTAGCAATAGCCCGCCAACGAAATGGCCGACAAGACAAACACGTAGATGAAGAGATCGCTCTTGGTGGTGAAGGCGATGAAGGCCGAGCCGAGAGTGACTAAAGCCAACGCCACGAGAACATTTTGGCGTCGCTGCTTGATGAGGTGCTGACGGCTCACATTTTGTCGAACGATGCCACGAGTGGGGGTTGCATGCGACATGTGAGTCGAACGCTGACGAACCGGCGATGGAGCCAAGGGACGAGCCATTGAACGCATCGGTGAACCGGGACGAATAGGTGCCGAACGCTGAAGGGTTGACAACTGACGACGGAAATCAACAACTGACGAACTGGGACGATTGTCTTGACGTCCACGCAACAACGGCGGAACGAGAACGGCGGCCCAAGCTGCTGCAACTACTAACAAAACGATGGTGCCCATGTCGACGTCCTCCCCTCAATCTTGATTCAGTTATCTGGCTTGATTCAGTTATCTGGCCTGAGCACTCACGAAGTACTCAAGATGTACCGACCACCGAAGCGGTCACGGGTTACTAGGCAACCCGCTTCATTACAGTTTTACAACATTCGTGACGAACGACGCAATATTAGGCGAACTTTAGGTGAACGTAGTGGCATTCAGCCCGCCCATGCCAAAAATCCGAATTTGGCTATTTCCCCTGTTCAGGGGCTCGCCGATAGGTTCCAGATGCGCCCCCGGTCTTCTCCCACAGAGCCAATTCACCGATCACCATCGACTTATCAATGGCTTTACACATGTCATAAATGGTCAGAGCCGCAACCGAGCAAGCGCAGAGGGCCTCCATTTCGACTCCAGTGCGCTCAAACACCTCGGCATGAGCCTCAACAACAATGTGGTCATCGGCAATCTCAAAGCTCACTGAGGTGCTCGTCAACATCACGGGATGGCACAGCGGAATGAGGTCGGATGTTCGTTTGGCAGCCTGAATCCCGGCAATTCGAGCCACCGCCAAGACATCGCCCTTTTTTAAGTCTTGGTTGGTCACCGCGGCGATCGTGTCTGGGCTCATGAAAATCTTGCATCGAGCGACCGCTCGGCGCTGAGTGGCCTGCTTTGCCCCCACATCAACCATGCGTGCCTGGCCGTGCTGATCGAGATGTGTCAAACCAGTTTTGTGGGAATCAGGTTGATTCGAGCTCTCAGTCACAGTCGTAAGAGTATCTGCCAAACAGGATTGAACGAGCCAGGAGTCACCGACTTCTGATCCCTCATCAATGAACAACATGTTGAACGATGGGGATATGAAGGTCATGACGCAACAGTGGCAGGACTTGCTTTTTGCTCATTGGGCATACGAACCTGACGTCGTTCAACGACTCCTTCCATCGGGCGTTGAACTCGACACTTTTGAAGGCAAGGCCTACGTCGGACTCGTGCCGTTCAATATGCGCAACTTGCGGTTGCGCGGCTTGCCACCGATTCCGACCACCTCGAACTTCGGTGAAGTCAATGTTCGCACCTACGTCACATCCCGAGGCCGATCGGCGGTGTGGTTTTTCTCGCTCGATACGCAAAAACTTCTTCCCACTTTGGTGGCGCGCACCGCATTCAAACTTCCGTATTGCTATGGCACGACGAGCGTGACGTTGACGGGAGTTGGCGAAGGAGCGATATTGACCAGCAATGTTGCCCGCAAGTGGCCACATCACTCTTCATCGGCGATCGCAGTTCGTATTGGTGAATCGGTTCAACCCGGACCCGTGGAAAATTTTCTAACATCGCGTTGGGGACTCGTCTCGTCATCTCGCGGTGATCGGCTTTGGTACGGCGCAGTCGAACACGAACCTTGGCCACTTCATCGTGCCGAATTGTTGCATCTCGACGACAACCTCGTCACGGCTGCTGGGCTCCCCCGACCTGTTGGTGAGCCTGACTTGCTCTTCAGCCCCGGAGTGCACACAACTATTCACTCGTTAGAGCGACTGTCCTAACTCCTGCCCACTAACGTCAGCCGCCGATTTGCGACATCGTCCGTTTGGGCCGAATGAAGTTGACTTGATTGATTTGGTGACCGGCCCACTTGGTGCCCACGGCTCGTTCAACTTCGGCAGCAACTGCCACATCATCGGCGCCCGATCGCATGAGATCACGTAAATCGAATTCGGTCGTTGCAAACAAACACGTTCTGAACTGTCCGTCGGCCGTGAGGCGCACGCGATCACAGTCTCCGCAAAATGGTTTGGTGACGCTCGGGATGACGCCGACAGTTCCGACGCCGTCAAGATAACGCCAACGATCGGCCGGCGCAGCACCACGAGCGGGCACGAGTTCGAGCGGGTGCACTCGAGAAATCTGTTCAACGATCTCGTCTTGGCTGACAACTTTGTCGTTGAGCCAATGACCTTCAGCGTCAAGCGGCATGAATTCAATGAAACGAACTTCAACACCTTTGGATCGACCAAATTCAGCGAGGTCAAGAATTTCGTTGTCATTCACACCACGCTCGATGACCGCATTGATCTTGACGCTCGAGAAACCTGCACCAATCGCCGCATCAATTCCGGCAAGCACGCGAACAAGTTCATCGCGGCGAGTCATCTGTTCAAACTTTGCTCGGTCAAGCGTGTCAAGACTGATGTTGACGCGACCGATTCCGGCCAACTTCAATTCATCAACACAATTCGCCAACGTTGCGCCATTAGTTGTGATCGCAAGATCGATTGGTTGACCAGCAAGTGGTGAAGCAGAATCTTTGGGCACTGACAGCGCTGCAAGTTTGGCAACCAAAACTGGCAAGTGAGCCCGCATGGTTGGTTCTCCGCCAGTTAAACGAATTCCATCAACACCAAAATGTTCAACGACGATTCGCGCAAGGCGTTCAATTTCTTCAAAGGTGAGAACTTCGGTTTTCGGCAGCCACACCATGCCTTCAGCAGGCATGCAATATGTGCACCGAAAGTTGCAACGATCGGTCACCGAGATCCGAAGATCGCGAATGGTTCGACCGTACGGGTCAACCAAATCTTTGACTGTGGTCGTCGATGACATGGCTTCAGGATACGAGAAGGATGGTCGGGACCTCTCCCCCAGCCTCCACCCCAGTGCCATTAGGAACCACCGCGATGGCATTAGCCAAGGCCGAAGCCGCCAATTGGTGACTTCCCTGTGAACGAACCGAATCAATATGCAGGCGCCCGTCACTCTCAAATCGCGCAATCACCCGCTGATAGTGCACCTTGCCATCAGCCGATCGCTTGATGGGACTATCGGCTATTGCAGTGATCGTCGGACGATCCCAGGCAGATTCTGGGTGGCCCGCCATCTTGCGTATTGCTGGACGGGCCAATAATTCAAAACTCACCAACGAACTCACTGGATTGCCAGGCAACCCAAAGACCGGCACGCGACGGCCAGCAGCAGCGTCAAGTAAGCCGAAGGCAAACGGCTTAGCTGGCTTGATTGCAAGTTGCATCCAGTGCATTTCGGCGATGCGCGACAGAACAGCCTTGACGACGTCGTAGTCGCCCATACTCACACCACCACTTGTCACGATGGCGTCACATTCAATTGCAGCCTGCCGCAAAACCGTTTCAAGGAGCGCTTCATCATCACGAACGATTCCGTAGTCAATTGCCTCTGCTCCAGCCTGAGCAACGAGACCCATCAACATCGTGCGATTACTCTCGCGAATCTGTCCGGGGGCCAAAACACTTCCGTCGTCGATGAGTTCATCACCCGTTGAAAGTACTGCTACTCGCACTCGCGGAAACACCAACGGATTTCGACAATTAACACTGGCCAGAACTCCGGCAACCGACGGACGTATCTCGGTACCGATTACAAAAACCTTGTCGCCCACTAAAACATCGTCACCGGCTCGGCGTACCGCGTCGCCCGCACGTACTTCTTTGAAAATCTGCACAAGTTGAGAACCATCAAAATTCTGACGTTCACCGTCAAACTTGGTGTCTTCAACCATGACTACCGAGTCGGCTCCTGCCGGCATCGGAGCGCCAGTCATGATGCGAATCGCCGTGCCATTTTCGACCGGAACATCTGCTGGCGCACCAGCGGCAACTTCACCGACGACTCGTAGTGAAACGTGTTGCGCTGAACTTGCTGCCGAAGTATCAGCGGCCCGCACTGCGTAACCATCAACTGCCGAATTGGCAAAAGGCGGAACATTCTCGGGCGACACCACATCTTGAGCCAGCACAAGGCCGGTCGCTTGATCAACGCTCACATTGATGGGCGCCGAAGCCACACAAGCCCCTAACACCAACTGCCGAGCATCGCCAATGGGGATCAATGCTTTGGTTGCAGACGGAGATGCAGAATCTTTCGGCGACACATCTAAGACCGTACAAGACGGACAGCGCAAGACAGATAGTTCAAGACAGATAGTTCAAGACAGATAGAGACCAATCCCACGAACGACCCGCATCCACATCTCTACACTTAAACCTATGAGCGCAGTGCCAAACCATGTCAGCCACTTGCCTCTTGAGGGCTTGACTGCAACGTGGCAAGAGGTCGCCAGTGGCAATACCGAAACCCTGACTCTGCATTTCGAAAATGAGTCGTGGACTGTCAATAGCCAGATATCTGGTCTTGACATCCAATATGTCTTACGCTTCACCGCAACGTGGCAACTTCAGCAGATGCTGTTGTTCCGCGACCTCGACGAACCCGACCTATGGCTTGCCAATGATGGTCGCGGCAAGTGGGGCGAAGTCAACGGTGCTCAGGTCCGCGATCTTGGGGGCTGCACCGATCTCGATGTTCGGGGTAGTTCATTTAG
>JBIIMF010000024.1:0-16284 GCA_044338135.1 Ilumatobacteraceae bacterium
AAGGTAAGGGCACAACGTTTCACATGCACGATGTGAAAGGCGCAAAAATGACGAAAAAGCGCCTGATTGCTTTACGTTTTCCTAATGAAGATGTTGAAGCGATTACCGAACTTGTGCGATTGCATTTGCGCTTTCACACCTACGAAATGGGTTGGACCGATTCGGCAGTACGTCGTTACGTCAATGATGCGGGTCCATTGTTGACCGAGTTAAACGTCTTGACTCGTTGCGATTGCACAACGCGCAACGAAAGAAAAGCCGCGCGACTGGCGCGACGTATGGACGAACTTGAAGAGCGCATCGTTGAGCTCACCGCTAAAGAAGAACTCAAAGCGATGCGCCCCGAACTCGATGGACTAGCAGTCATGCAGCAACTTGATGTTCCTGCAGGACCCATTGTCGGGCGAGCCCTGAAGTTCATGCTTGAGATTCGTCTTGAAGAAGGGCTCGTTGGTGACGAAGAGATTCGCCGCCGGCTTGACTCTTGGTGGGCGTCTCAACCCAAGCCGAATTAGTTCACAGCCACACGTTCACGGAGTAGCCTTGCGACAATGACAAAATCTCGTGAATCCTTCGGAACAGGATCATTGCGGGGTATGTCGTCGCTTCGATCGGGCCTGGTCGATCACCGCATGGCTCGTCGTCACCTCATTAATGAATATCACCGAGGTCGGCTGGGTCGAGAAGAAGTGTGTGATGCGCACCCCGAACTCATGCGAGCCGCTCGCGGAATCGGTAAGCAGACCGAAACGAAGTGCCCGATTTGTGAGGTCGCCAATGTTGTCCTTGTGACCTATCTCTTTGGTCCACGTTTACAGGCTCACGGCAAGGTCATCACCGATAACAAAGAACTCGCCGAATTCCATCGCCGCCCCGACGAATTCACGGCCTATGTCGTTGAAGCGTGTTGCGGCTGTAAATGGCACCATTTGGTTCGGGTGCTTCCCATCGGCGGGCAACGAAGTGATCGGAGAGTGGGCTAACACCATGTTGAAACTCGGCTCGGGAGGACGCAAAAAATCGCGTCGCAGTAGTTGGTTGCCCTACGAAGCCAGCCGTCGTTTGCAACGAGACGCCGTCACGGGACTCGCTTTAGTGCTGTTCAGCTGTTTAGGTCTCTTGCTATTTGGTTCAACCACCGACAATTTTTCAATCAAGTTCGTTGATGGCCTTCCCCAACTGAGCGATGGCACGCCGTGTCAGCTTTTGCAGGTTTATCCCTACGACGACCCGACGACCCCGACTCGGGCGATGGTCGATTGTGGCGATCAAGCCGGAATCGGTGTGGCCGGTGTGATGCAACACCTCTTCATTGCCCTGGCGGCAGTTGGTGTGCTTTTGCTGCTCAGTGCAGTGTTTGCTTTGGTCTTGGCGTCGCGTATGCCCCGAGAAACCTTGGCGATACCCGTATGTGTCGCCACCATGGTTATTGGCTTGATTTCAGTGTGGTGGGGTCTCAAAGGTGGGGCACCAGGTCTGGCTTTCCAGGGATTTCGACCTTCGGCGGTCACGGGATACCTGCGTGAGGGCGGTTTGGTGACGACTCGCGATGGAGCGGTGTCGTGGGGAGTCGGCCTGTTAGCCGCCTCTTTTGTGCGCCTAACCCGCCCCTAATCACTCACTCACGACCTCGGCGACTCAGCAATATGGGCCGACTGTGCGACACCCCTCTGCCACAGTCATCCCCGTGAGGTTCTGCTTTTACCCCGATACACTTCCCGAGTCAGTACATACCCTGCCCCAAGCAGGGGCCCCGATGTCGGATAGGCCGACACCGTGACCGAAGGGAGTTACACGCTTATGATGCGTGCTTACGAATTAATGATCATTATCGACGGCTCACTTGATGATGTCGTCGCCCAACAGTGGATTGCCAATGTCTCTAAGGGCATTGCCGACGCTGGTGGAAACGTCCACGGGAAAGTTGATTTCTGGGGCAAGCGCCGTTTGGCCTACCCGATCAACAAAAAAGAAGAGGGCTACTACGCCATTCTCAACGTTGTCGCTCCCGGCGGCGCACTTGACGAACTCGAGCGATCAATGCGTATCGCTGACGACGTCCTTCGCCACAAGTTGATGCGTCTCCCCGACGCCGAAGCGGCCCGTCGCGGCCTCATCGCAGCCTGAGCCTTCGTCTTCGGACCTATCCACTAACTCCGCAACCACTGGAGGAAACCAATGGCTTCTAACACAATCACCGTCGTCGGAAATCTCACCCGAGATCCCGAACTTCGTTACACCCAATCAGGCAAGGCCACGGTCACCGTGGGCATCGCCGTCAATCGTCGCTACCAAGTCAATGGCGAATGGCAAGAAGCAACCACATTCATGAATGTCGTTGCGTGGGATCAACTCGCCGAAAACGTGGCGGCATCACTCACCAAGGGCACTCGTGTCCTCGTGACGGGTCGCCTCGATGTTCGCGAATACGAAGCTCGTGAAGGCGGCAAGCGTACGTCAGTAGATATTGCTGCCGAAGAAATTGGACCGACCTTGCGTTGGGCCACTGTCACTGTCGAGCGCACACCAGCAAAAGGCGGCGGCGAAGGCGGCGGTTCAGCACCCCGTCAAGCTCCTCGCTCAAGTGGTGCACCAGCATCAGCCCCGGCCGATGACGGTTACTACGCCGACGAAGAACCATTCTGATCAGCAGCCAGTCTGCACAACTCATTATCCATCTGTAAATCACGTATCGACTTAAGGAAAAGTTCATGGGAAATAGCACTTCAAAGAAGCCAGTTCGGGGCCGTGCTCCGAAAGACAATGGTCGCAAGATCAAAAAGAAGGCCAACGTTTTGGCGTCAGAAAAAATCGACTACGTCGATTACAAAGACATCAACTTGTTGCAGCGTTTCATGTCTGACCGCTCAAAGATCCGCGGTCAGCGTTTGAACGGCGCCACGGTGCAGCAGCAGCGTGAAGTCGCAAACGCCATCAAGAACGCTCGCGAAATGGCTTTGTTGCCATACACCAAGCGCGTTGCTTCAGTTGGCCGTGGTCCTCGCGGACCGCGTGGTCCTCGCGGTTCCGAAGGAGCCGTCGACCAGGTCGAAGAGCAGAACATTGACGCCGTGATCGAGAATCTCGAAACCGGTATCGAGTTCGAAGCAGCAGACGAGATCGAAACCAACGAGGAAGGCTGAACATGAAAATCATTTTGCGTTCTGACATCAATGGCTTAGGCAAGCGCGGCGACATTGTTGAAGTCGCCAAGGGCCACGGTCGTAACTACTTGTTGCCTCGTGGACTCGGAATCAATGCTTCTGAGGGTGCGGTTTCACAGGCAGCTTCCATGCGTCGTCGTCGCGACTTGCGCGATGCCGCCGATCGTGATTCAGCTCAAACCGTCGCGTCAACTTTGGTCGCCAAGGTCATCGAGATCAAGGCCAAGGCTGCTGGTACCGAAGGTCGTTTGTTCGGTTCAGTGACCGCCTCTGATGTCGTGTCAGCGGTTTTGGCTCAGACCGGAATCGAACTCGATCGTAAGAAGTTGTCGGTTCCCGACCACATCAAGACCGTGGGCGAGTACAGCGTCACCGCCAAGTTGCACAACGATGTGCAATTCGGCATCAATATCAACGTCGTCGCCAAGTGACGATGGCGGACATCGTCCGCAACACACGATTGAACAATTCATGATGTGAACAGGACCCGGGCCAACTGGTTCGGGTCCTGTTTCATCTGGGAACTGGGCTTATCCCCAGAAAGCAAAAGTTGTCCACAGGAAATTCACAGGGTTGTACCCCTAGCGATCAACAGGGCGCATAGGTCAAGGTAGAGGTAATGACGAATAACTCATCGGGTAGTTCACAGTGGGGTCCCAAGAATCAGCGTGACAACGCGCCCCGACCGATGATCAATCGCGTTCCTCCGCACAACCTGAGCGCCGAAGAATCGTTACTTGGCGCCATGTTGTTATCGCGCGACGCCGTGAACACGGTGTCAGAAGCGGGCGTAAACGTCGCACATTTCTATAAGCCAGGTCACCAACACATCTTTGATGCAATGCGCGCGCTGTTAGCTGGCGGTAACCCCATTGATCCAGTCACCGTGGCTGACGAACTTCGACGTATCGGTCTCCTTGAGGAAATTGGCGGCCTTGACTTTTTGCTGCAATTGCAAAACTCCACACCAGTTATTGGCAACGTCGGTCGTTACGCAAAAATCGTGATGGATACGTCGGCGCTACGTCGACTCATTGGTGTCGCTAGTGAAATCGCCGAGATTGCGTACACCGAACCTGATGATGTAGCTAAAGCTCTCGACGAAGCTGAATCGCGCGTATTTGCTGTTGCTGAAGAACGGGTCATCGATTCAACGCGTCAAATCAACGATCTCTTGAGTTTGGCGACCGAAGAACTCGAGAAGCGTTTCGAAAGCAAAGTCTCGCTTACTGGCGTACCTACTGGTTTCACCGACCTTGACGAAATCATTCTTGGTTTACAACCATCTTCGTTGGTCATCATTGGTGCTCGCCCCGCCATGGGTAAGACCGCGTTCGCACTCAACGTTGCCAGCAATGTTGCGCAATCAACCAACTTGCCAGTTTTGGTTTTCTCGCTCGAAATGAGCCACACCGAATTGACGATGCGCTTTTTGTCCAGCGAAGCCGAAGTTGATTCGAAACTTTTGCGGACTGGAAATATTAGCGAACCCGAATGGAGCAAGATCAACCTTGCCGTTGGTCGACTCGATAACCGTTTGTTGTTCCTTGATGACAACGCCAATGTGACCGTGATGGAAATTCGTGCCAAGGCCCGCCGACTCAAGGCTAAATACAACGGGCTTGGTCTTATTGTTATTGACTATTTGCAATTGATGAGCGGAAACACGAACGAGAGTCGTCAACTTGAAGTGAGTGAGATCAGCCGTAACCTCAAAATTTTGGCTCGCGAACTTGATGTGCCAGTCATTGCATTGAGTCAGTTAAGTCGTCGTCTCGAAGATCGTCAAGACAAGCGTCCGCAGTTGTCAGACTTACGTGAGTCAGGTTCACTCGAACAGGACGCCGACATCGTGATGTTCTTGCACCGACCGGAAATGTATCGCAATGAAAAAGGCGAGAGTTCAGAGAACGCCGAAAAGGGTGTCGCCGAAGTCATTATTGGTAAGCACCGCTCGGGTCCGACTGGCAATGTGAAGTTGGCGTTCTTCGGTGAGTTCACCAAGTTCCGCAACATGGCGAAGAATTTCCATGCCGATTCGCCATACGACACTCACAACTGAGAAGTTTGGTGTGATCAGCCCGCTGGTATGACGAGAGCGTCACCTTCAGGTTGCCAAATTTTTGCACCAAACTGTTTTTCCATGGGTGGATTCGGGTCAAGCAACAATTCCAAGGCGTGTACTTTTTCTTCTTCGGTGAATTCACGAAGGTTCAAACAGAACTCAACAGTGTTGCCTTCGGGATCGCGAATGTAAATCGAGCGACAGAATTCGTGATTAACTTCGAGCACCGTGTGGCCGTGTGAGCGCCAGTTCTCACGACGTTCTTCCAGATGTTCGGCTGTCGGTGAATCAAATGCGAAGTGGTTGGCCCACCACGGTAAGCCCGCGGCTTTGTTGAGGTTGGTTTCAAAACCTTCAAGACTTTCGACGTGGATGTTCCAGAAAGCAATCATGCCTTGTTCGCCGGCAGCGTTCTTCCCGGTCGAATAAAAGAAGTGCTTGCTGTATCCGCCTTCGGGTGTTGGTGCAGTGACCGTCTTGACTAATTCAAATCCCATGACTTGGGTATAAAAGTCGTAATTGGCTTGGACATCGTTAATGGCGATGGCAACGTGGTGAAATCCCATAGGTTCAGTATGACGCATCAACCAGGTCAGCGAAAGACCTCAACGCTGAGGTTTCAACATAAAAGTTCCCCATAACCAGTGGGTGCTGGCACAATAGAGACATGTTCTTCGGAGATGCCAAGACGTTGTTGGGTTGGCTCGTTCTGGCTTTGGGTGGTGCGCTTTTCGCCGGCAACCTTTTGGCCATCGTGAAACCGCCACCGGCTCCCAAAGACGGCGACCTTCCTCGGGCACCACTGAGCCGCAGCATCTTTATGGGTGGGCTCGGTTTCATCGCTGCTATCTGGGCCTTAGCGACCCTCTTGTCGTAAGGACGTGTCATGACCGAACAACGACTGCAACAACAACTGAATTTCTTGATGGAAATCGATCAGCTCAAACAAGTTGAACGACAAACTGCAATTACTGGTGGCTCAAGACGTGAGAACACTGCAGAGCACTCGTGGCATTTAGCGATGTATGCGTTGGTGTTACAAGAGTGGAGCAACGTTGATGTCAACATCGCGCATGTGCTCGCTCTGTGTTTGGTGCACGACATTGTTGAAATTGATGCAGGCGATACTTTTGCGTACGACACGACTGGCTATGCCGATAAAGACGAACGCGAACAAAAAGCTGCTGACAGAATTTTTGGTTTACTGCCCGACGATCAACGAGATCGTCTGCGTTCATTGTGGAACGAATACGAGGCTCAAGAAACAGCCGAGAGTCAATTTGCTAATGCGGTTGACCGAATGCAACCGGCGATGCTCAATCACCATGCCGGAGATGAGTCGCCGTGGAAGCGCCACGGCGTGACTTATCCGCAAGCAGTGAAGCGACTCAGTCCAATCGGTGATGGATCAAAAGCGCTGTGGAGCCACACCGAAATGCTGATTCAACAAGCGCGCGACCGCGGTCAACTGACCGAAGGCTAACAATCAGCTAGAGATTGATTACGAATCAATTCCTTCGATGGCGATAATTTCGCCGTCGACTACCGTCAATAACATTGGCACTTGAGTTACTTTGGCCGTCAGGTCGGTATTCGGAATTTGTAACTCACTGGTATTGCTGAGTGCCAATTCAAAATACTTCGCCACAGTAATCGCCGTATTGGCTTCGCCGGATGTTGATAACGAAACAAAAAGAATCGAATCTAGATACGCCGGATAAAGACGCAGCCCTTCATTGTGAGGAAGCTGCTCATCTGGTGAGTCACGGATATCAAAAACAAAACCTTGTTCATCTTCGTCGAGCGCAGTCACGAGATAGCCGACGTAAATTCCGTCCACCAAATTGGCTAGGTATTCGCCTTCTAGCGGGGCAGATCCAACCAAAGAAAATTCGTCCGGCAATGAAGGAGGATCGACACCAGTCCAGTCATCAATCACTTGATCAACATCGAGATCGCCCAGTGTGTCGCTATGAACGATGACTGGTTTGCCAAGATTGCTCGGATCGGTCCCCGAAGGGCCAGATGCATCGGTGCTGATAGGGGCAGAGCTGTCATCAACACCCGAAACGATGGTGTTGTCGCCAATTGCAATAGGTGTGGTGTTCGAACTGGGACCTTCATTGACTTGGGCGATCAGCAGAACACCTGTGACCACAAACGCAAAGATTAAGAAAATTGCCGGACCTCGCGCTCTGTTCTGCGCCTTCTTCTTGCGACGCTTTTTTGCTCTAGATCGTGCGGTTTCCACAGTTCAATTGTGGCAGGTTTAGAGTTTGCGCAGGCGCACTTCAGAGACTCTGTGGTCTTCGCCCTTACGCAGAATCAATGAAGCACGGTCACGCGTGGGCTCAATATTCTCCTTGAGGTTGAGTCCGTTGATGCCCTTCCAAATGGTGCGGGCAGTAGCAATCGCGTCTTCGCGAGATAATTGAGCGAAGTGTTGGAAGAAACTGTTGGGGTCTTGGAAGACTGAATCGCACAGACTCAAGAAGCGATTGACATACCAGTTCTCGATGTCGGCTTCGAGGGCGTCAATGTAAATCGAGAAGTCAAAATAGTCGCTCACAAACTCGGTGGCTTCGTTACCTGGGGCACCCACTTGCAAAACGTTCAGGCCTTCAAGAATCAAGATGTCAGGCTGACGAACAGTGATGCTTTCACCTTCAACGATGTCGTACACAACGTGGCTGTAGACGGGGGCATCGAGTGTTTCTTGACCACTCTTGAGATCACGCAAAAATTTCAACAACGCGCGGGTGTCGTAACTTTCGGGAAAACCTTTACGGTTCATAATGCCGCGCTCTTCAAGAACATGGTTTGGGTGAAGGAATCCGTCGGTCGTAATGAGGTCGACTTTGGGGTGATCTGGCCAGCGGGCGAGTAGTGCTTGCAAGATACGTGCGAAGGTGCTCTTGCCAACAGCGACCGAACCAGCAACGCCAATGACATACGGAACCTTTGGTGAGAGAGTCCCTAAAAATGTTGCGCTCACCTTGTGCAAGTTCTGTGTTGCCGAGACGTAGAGGTTCAGCAAACGGGTAAGTGGCAAGTACACGGCCGCAACTTCATCAAGATCAATGCGTTCGTTGATTCCGCGCAGATCATCAAGATCGGCTTCCCGAAGGGTCAGCGGAGTTGCCGCACGAAGGTCGGCCCACTGCTGTCGATCAAAATTGACGTAGCGTTCGCCCACGGGTCAACACGCTACGGGTTGAATGAGGTGTTTAGCGACTTGGGAAGGCCGAAGCCCATTAGGGCTTACGGGGTGACACAGCTTTGTCGCCACCAGTGAGCACTTCGCAACCAGTCTCGGTCACCAAGATGGTGTGTTCGAACTGAGCGGTGCGCTTACCGTCGGCTGTAACCGCGGTCCAGTCGTCGTCCCACATATGAAACTGGTAGGTGCCAAGCGTGATCATGGGCTCGATCGTGAAGACCATGCCGGGCTTCATGAGCATGTTGTTGCGCGAATCGAAGTAGTGCAGCACCTGAATGTCAGTGTGGAACTGTTCACCAATTCCGTGACCGATGAAAGCACGCACAACGCCCATGCGATGAATCTTGGCGTGATCTTCAATTGCTTTGCCGATATCGCTGAGCGGACGATCGGGCTTCACTGCTTCAATGCCAAGCCACAAACATTCTTCGGTGACTTTGACAAGTTTGCGATCGATCTCGCTTACGTTGCCGACAAGGAAAGTTGCGTTGGTGTCGCCGTGAACTCCGTTGACAAAACACGTGACATCAAGGTTGATGATGTCTCCGTCTTCGATCACGGTGTCATCGGGAATTCCGTGACAGATCACTTCGTTGAGTGAAGTACACACACTCTTGGGATAGCGGTGATAGTTGAGCGGACTTGGGTATGCGCCGCGTTCAACAGTGAGATCGTGTACGAAGATGTCAATGTCATTGGTGGTCATGCCCGGCTGAACGTATTCGCCGGCGAGGCGCAAGATGTCTGTGGCCATATCGCACGCGTAACGCATGCGTTCGATGACGTCGGGAGTCTTAACGCGGGGTTCGTTCCAACGCGGAACTTCACCGGTGTCGGCGTACGGAGGTTTGCCGATGTGTGCGGGGACGGTGCGCATGGGGGAGATGATGCCTGGCGAGATGCGACCTTCGAGTCCTTTATGGCAGCGCTTGTATTTGCGACCCGAACCACACCAGCAGTCGTCGTTGGACTGGGGGAGAACCGCCGGAGCCTTGGCTCGCGTCCGAGGGGTTGACTCTGAACCGTTCATCGCCCACCACTCTACCTAACCCCCATTTTCTGCCACTCTGTACAACCAGTTCCAACTGTCGGAACCGGTTGTCCAGAGTGGCGACTTGGTTCCACTTTTTACCCACTTTGGAATATGGCTGCCGCCAGGCGGTAACCATCTTCCAAAGTGGTGAGATATTGCCGGGGATGGGGGTCTGGCGGAGCTAGGTCAAATGACCTATTCATCGTCAAGCCACCGTGGAGCAAATTACTTCGCACACATCAATGGGCAGTCAGTCCATCGACATCGTGAAAGCGGAGGAGCCAGTGAGTCAAGGAGTCATCAGTCAGTCGGGCAGCGCCTATCGGCAACGCCTTTCCGGAATGAGCACCTCGCTCACCGCCGGCCTTCAACGCAAGGGAGTCCGCATCCCCGAATTTGCCATCGGACTTTTGATCGTCTGTATCTGCATGATCGGGGCGTTCATGTGGCAGAACTCCGATGCCACCGGCACCCAAGTCTTGGTGGCCTCTCGAGCTCTGCAGCGGGGCCACGAAATTCAGGCCTCTGACTTGAGCAGCGTCACTCTCACTAGTAGCGACGACATTGCCCTCCTGGATACTTCGACTGCAACCGACGTCATTGGTATGCGCATCACGACCGACATCGTGGCTGGGACTCCGCTGACCCCGTCGCAACTCATCTCGGTTAGACCACTCACAACAAGCGAAGGTCTCGCTGGTATCACCGTCACCAAGGCGCAGGCCCCAGCGAACCTCGCAGCGGGAGACAGCGTGCAAGTCATCGCCGTCGACTCACAGTCAGATGGAACAAACCTCACAACGTCGATCGCTGCAAAAATTCAGGTGTGGGAGATTTCCGAACCCGATGAACTCAGTGGCGAACGCTCAGTAACTCTTCGTGTTGCGATTACTTCGGCCAACGAACTCATCGGCCACGACGAACTTCATCTCGTGAAAGTCGTGAACTGACATGAGCATCATTGTCACGGGAACTACTGGCGGGCTCACCGATCTCGGAACCATTTCACTACATCTCGCGACCATGTGGCCAACCCCGGTCACGGTGGTTGAAGCCGATCCCGACGGCGGCCGACTTGCGGCCCGTCATAATTGGGAACTCCGACCCGGTCTTGCTGAACTCGCGGCCCATGTTCGCACGCCAGCAACGTCAACACTTGATCCCCAATCTTTGCGACGTACTTATCGCAATGATGTGAGCGTTGTCGTTGCTCCACCGTCAGCCGAACAAGTGATAGCTGCACTATCAATCATTGCCCCACACACTCGAACCCTTGATCAGGTACTTGGAACTGATGTCATCATCAACGTAGGGCGTGTTCGCCCAAATACTCCCGCATCAGAAATCATGCGTGCCGCCAACACGCGACTGCTCATTAGTCGTACCGACCTTGATGATGTAGTCGCTCTTGTTCATCGCCAGCCTCTATTGAAAGAACTAGGTGAATGGCAGGTACTTGCCGCGGGTGGTCGCTACAAGATTGATGAACTTGCTAAAGCGATCGAATGGCCAGTCATTGCCGACCTATTGCCATCTGATCGTCGCAGTAGTGCAGCACTTAAAATGACTATTGCGAAGCTAGCAACTACTCAACATCCACTTGATCTCGTAGATCGGGCTGTTGCCTAATGAATGCCGTTGATACCTCATCGGCGTTACAGGATCTCACCGCGCAGATCACTTCAGCACTTATTGACCAACGTCAACAACGACGAGCCACGGGCGGCGAGCTATCAGCCCAGGAAGAAAACGAATTGGCCCGCGAAACAGCTCGCCAGTTCTTTGATCAGCGAGTCACTCAATCTTTACTAACCGGGACCGACACCCCATCGTTTGATGATGAAACATCAATCACCAAAAGCGCCATTGATGCGGTACTCGGATTTGGCCCATTACAACGCCTACTAGATGATCCCACAATTACCGATATCCATGTCCGTGGCACTTCACCTGCCTGGGTCAAACATATCGATGGATCACGTCACGAAATTGATCCGATTGTTAGTACCGATGATGAATTGATTCGCCTCGTTCGAAATGTTGCTTCGCGGTCACGCAATGGAGAGCGCCGTTTTGATGCGGCCACTGCCGAATGCAACCTGTGTCTTGATGACGGAAGCCGCCTCTTCGCGGTGATGGATATTTCGCAGCAACCTTCGTTAGTGATTCGCAAACACCAGTTTCATCTTTCGTCATTAGAAGAACTGACTCGTAGTGGCCTGATGACCTCTAACGTCAGAAACTTCTTGCGAGCCGCAGTCTTAGCCAAGCGAAACATCATTGTGGCCGGAGGCACCGGAAGCGGAAAGACAACTTTGCTCCGCGCGCTCATGAATGAAATCCCTTTTCACGAACGCATCATCACCATTGAAGATGCCTTCGAGCTTGGACTTACTCGATTCGCGCAACTCCATCCTGATCATGATGCACTTCAGTCTCGCGCAGCAAACATTGAAGGACACGGAGCCATTCCTTTGGCTGATCTCACTCGTATGGCGTTACGCATGGATCCCGATCGCGTCGTCGTAGGAGAGGTACGTGGCGCCGAAGCTTTCCCGATGTTGATGGCGATGAGTCAAGGCAACAACGGTTCGATGTGCACATTACATGCCGACTCGACACGATCAGCATTTTCAAAGTTGGCGGCCTATGTATCAATGGCCAACACCGGCTTGCCGATTGATGTTGTAAATCTTCTACTGGCCAATGCTCTGCACTTGGTGGTTCATATTGAATTAGTCAACGGTCAGCGACGTATCAGCAGTATTCGCGAAGTAGTTGACAGTGATGGGCCGCGAATTGTTTCAAACGAACTATTTGTCGCCAACGGAAGCGGTTTGGCGGAAGCAGCGTTTCCGATGACGTCAGACCTGCGTGAACTTTTAGCAAATCACGGCTATGACGATTCGGTCAACGCCCAGTTGCAATCAGCGGGGTCATGGCGATGAGTTTTGTCATTCGTCTACTTCTTGGTTTAGGTCTGGCTACGGGCACGCTCCTTGTCCTGGCCGGTATGCGCGGGGTCGTGGTGATGGCATCGGGTCAAGCCTCACCGCGGCCTTCGCGTCGAAACGTTGATGACACCAAGTTGGTGGAAGCGCTGGCGGTATGGACCGAACAACTGCGTGACACCATGGCCGGAGCAAGGGGACTCGAGCAAGCCCTCACCGTCACGGCGAGTACCGCTCCGATTGCCATTCGTCCAGCAGTTCAACAGTTGTCTGCTGAACTGGGTTTCACCAACTTGCCAAGCGCAGTCCGCAATTTCGCGGCAACTGTGAATCACCCTCTCGCCGACTTCGTTGCCGCGGCGTTGATTACGGCTTCAGAGAATCAAGTGCGCGATATGGGATCGCTGCTCAGTCACTTGGCCGACTGTTGTCGTGATGATGTGCGTATGCGCACTCGCGTGTGGGTCGCTCGAGCCCGCATACGCAGCGCGGTTCGAATCATCGCGGTGGTCATTGTTGGTTTCGTTGGTGGACTGATTGCTTTTAATCCGACGTATCTCGCGCCGTATGCATCGCTTACTGGAATGGTGGCGCTGGCAGTGGTGATTGCAATGTTTGCCGCATCATTGGTGTTGCTTCAAAGGCTCGGACGCTTCAGTGCTCCGCCGAGATTCATTGCTCGGCGTTCCGATGGAGCATTGTCATGATTCTCTGGGGTCTGTTCACCGGAATTGGTTGTGTGCTCATTCGCAAGTCATTGCGGAGAACCGAATTAGCAACAGTGCTTCCAAAATATGGCTACGGAACTACCGCTACAAACTCAAAGTTCGAAAGCCTTCTCCACACCATTGAACAGCGATTCGCCGTCTCATCGACCGATCTCGCTGTGTGCAGAAGTTCAGCGGCAAAAATTACGACCGAACGATTGATATGTGCTGCGCTCTCTGCAGCGATTCCTCTTGTGATGTTTGTCGTGACCTCGGTCGGCGGAGCACCTCTTCCCCTTCCATTACTTCTGATCACGTCATTGTTTCTTTTAGTAGTGGGGTTTATGTTGCCGGTCTTACAACTTCGAAGTCGCGCCAAAATGAAGCGACGCGAATTTCGCACATCACTTTCGGCATATCTTGATCTGGTCTCAATCATGTTGGCGGGTGGTGCTGGCATTGAATCGGCATTAGTTGCGGCGTCGCGAGTCGGCGATGGTCCAACCTTTCATCTCATCGCCGATTCTCTTGATGTGGCCCGAGCAACGCGGCGCTCGCCATGGGAGATCTTGGCTATCGAAGGTGAGCGCATCGGGATTGACGAATTACCCGAGCTGGCAGCCACCATCAAGCTTGGTGGTGAGCAAGGTGCGCGCATGACCGCGTCGCTAGTAGCCAAAGCGTCGTCAATGCGTGCCAAGCAGCTGGCTGAAATTGAAGCTGACGCAAACGCCGCAACCGAACGCATGGGCTTGCCCATGGTGCTTTTGTTCATGGGCTTTTTGATTCTGCTCGGTTACCCGGCAATGCAGATGATCAGCGCCGGGTTCGGTTCGTAATACACATTCTCAACAACAAACAAGGAGAAAGAAAAATGGAACATTTCAAGCAGCTATGGCAGTACTACAACATCCGGCTTCAAGCGTCGCGAGAGATTGATCGTGATCGAGGAGAAGTCAGCGCAACGACGGTTGTCTTGGCTGCATCGTTGATTGCTCTCGCAATCTCGGTGGGAGTGATCGTTTCGGGCAAGGTGCGCGATAAAGCCAATGATCTGAACTTGGGCTGATGTGCCAACCCAACAACGAGATCGAGGCGAAGTGTCAGCGCAGGTGGTGTTGGTGATTCCAGTCGTCATTCTGCTGTTGATGCTCGCCATTCAGGCAGGGTTGTACTTTCATGCATCAAGCATCGCTGGTGCTGCCGCGGCCGAAGGAGCAGCGGCAGCATCAGTCGCGCGACTTCCGAGCGAAGTCGCAGCGCGACGCGGGCAGCAAGCAGCAGAAAATCTGGTGATTGAAGCAGGCGGGCAGAGTCGAGCGGTTGCCCTGGTTGCCGTCAATACCGAGACGGTGTCGATCACCGTCGAAGCACTCGTGCCACGGATCATCCCGTTCTTTCCCAGTTCGGTCCGACGAACCGTTATCGAGCCTCGTGAGCGATTCACCACCGAGGCCTCGCGATGAAGCGTGATCGGGGAAGCGTAGCGACAGAGATGGTTTTGCTCACCCCGCTTCTGATCATCATGTTGATGTTTGTGGTGCATGCCGGGCGCGCAGGTCAAGGAATCAATCAACTCAAGCACGCGGCCGATCAAGGCGCACGTGCCGCATCTTTGGTCTCACAGCCGCGGATGAGCACTGTGGCGCAGCAAGCGGTTCTGGATGATTTGTCGACAAGTGGACTGTCGTGTGTGAGTCCACGGGTTGCCACAAGCTTCACCCGATCTTCACTGTCTTCATCGGTAACAGTCACCGTCAGTTGCCAGACATCGAATGACGGATTGTCACTCTTGGGCGCACACTCGGTGAGTATGGCGGCATCGTCAACGGAAGTCATTGACCGTTATCGGGCTGGTGGTTGACATGGTCAACAAACGTGATCGGGGTGTCGTCACCGCCTTTGTGTTAGGCCTTGCCATGTGCTTTATGGTCACTGCTGGTTTGGCGGTTGATGGCGGGCGCATTGTTGCTGCTCGTGTTGAAGCTGCCGATCATGCCGAGAATGCGGCACGGGTTGGTGCACAACAAGTGACACTGTTGCGACTGGGTTGGCGACTCCTTGATCCGGTGAAAGCTAGGCGCGCGACTGAAGAGTATTTGAGTATGCATGGTGTTGCCGGACAGGTAACTGTCGGTCTGCGCACTGTTTCAGTGACAGTCACGCTGACACAGCAAACGACATTATTACGGCTCGCTGGAATTGGTAGTCGAACCGTGACCGCAACGCGCTCAGCAGAATTGGTTGAGTCATGACGACGAGCGAAACCCAAGTTGTCATCGCGGTGTCGGTCATCGCATTGATCAGCCTCACCTACATAGTGGGAACGGTATTTGCGACTGCAGTTCAAATAGTGCGCAATGGTTTTGGTGAACCCAAGCAACGTCGACGTTGGCAATCGCGGCTCGTGAAGTATTTGTTGGTGGCGACACCAATTGTTCCGTCGGGAAGTTTGATGAATCAACGCCAGGCTTCAGCCGAGGCTGTACAGCAGGACATCAGCAACGAAGAATTTTGTATCGCAGCTCAAGAAGTTCCTTCTGACAACAACCGCAAGATCATTGGCTTCATCTCAACAGCAGTCGGGGTTGGATTACTGATGCGCTTGCGAAGCAAACGCCAACAATCTGAAAGGCAAGACATTTCTGTAGAGGCGAAAGCTCTAGAAATGGAGTCAGCACTAGCCGCAACTACTGATGAACTTGCGATGGCTCGGCTTGATCTGGCGCTTCGTTCACTTTCCCCATCATTGATCAAGTCGCTACGTATGGTGATCACATCAAGCGATGCCGTGAAAGCCGAGTTTGTTGAAGCAGTTCAGGCTGAGGGTCCTTGGGCGCAGCTCTCGCCCCGTGTGATTGAGCTGAACAGTTCAATTGAACTGGACACTTTGGTTTTGTTGGCGCACAAGAACGATGCAGTGCCTGTTCTGTTTCCGGTCGGCACAACGACCGTGGGTGAAGTGTGGATCAATCTTGATGTGGTTGGCTCGTTTGGTATTGAAGCCGACGATGAAATGGCTGAAAAGGTTTGGAATGGTGTAGTGCAGTCTTTGTCGCTCTCACCGTTTGCTCATGCTGTGTCATTGGTCGGCGAGCAGTCGGTCGATCTTCCGGGGCGGCGCGTGATTGTCGCGCGAGAGAA
>JBIIMF010000088.1:0-4758 GCA_044338135.1 Ilumatobacteraceae bacterium
ATACATCATCAATGATCCGGCACCTAACGCCTTTGCTACGGGCCGCAATCCTCAGCATGCCGCCATTGCCGTGACAACAGGTTTGCTGGAAAAGATGAATCGAGTTGAACTCGAGGGCGTCGTCGCCCACGAACTCTCACATATTCGTAACTACGACATTTTGGTTTCCACAATTGCAGTCACCCTGGTTGGATCAATCGCCATCATGACCGATCTCGCAATCCGCATGATGTGGTGGAATGGCGGACGAACTTCCCGTGACGGCGACCGTAACAACGGAAGCAACCCTCTCGCTCTGTTTGGTTTCCTGCTCTTGATCTTGGCGCCATTTATTGCCAAAGCTATGCAAGCCGCAGTCAGCCGCAAGCGCGAAAGTCTTGCCGATGTATCAGCGTGCCAGATGACCAGGTACCCGCCTGGCTTGATATCTGCTCTAGAAAAGTTGCGCGCAGATACGACTGCCACACACTCAGCGTCAATGGCTACTGCACATATGTGGATTGAGCAACCTTTATCTGGGGTAAGTGACGGAGGGAAACTCGGGTTCTTCCATCGCATGTTCAACACTCATCCACCACTTGATGAACGAATTGCATTATTAAAGGAACTGTGAAAATTTCCCAGAAACGTCGTTTTGCTTTTTCGATCACCCTCGCTGGAATTGTGATAGCCGCTTGTGGTGGCGGAGGAGAAACCGAATCAACGACTACATCAGTGGCGCCGACAACCGAAGCCCCGACAACGGTGCCCGAGACGACCACAACTGTTCCCGTGCCACGGATGCCTTTAACAGGCCAACCTGTCGTCGACGAAGCCATCGCAGTTCGTCCCGCGATTGCTGCCAAGATCGATAACCATCCCGGTTCGCGCCCGCAAACTGGTCTCAACGAAGCCGACATCGTGTATGAAGAGAATGTCGAGAAGTGGACGCGGTTCGCCGCTGTTTTTCATTCGCAGGGTGCAGATCCCGTCGGCCCAATTCGTTCGGGTCGCTCGCAAGACATCAATATCCTGACGTCATTGAATCGACCACTCTTCCTCTGGAGTGGTGGCAATGCTGCGGTGACCAGTCTGATTCAAAAATCTGAACTCATCAACATGAGTGCATCTGCTGCAAGCAAGGGCGGGGGATTCTTTCGATCGTCGGACAAGAAGGCTCCACACAACTTGTTCTCCAAGACCAGCAACATCTGGGCTTTGGACGCTGGCCGAGGCGGAACGCCGCCGCCGCAGTTCAGTTATCGCACCGACGGTTCTGCTCCTAGTGGTACACCAACTGCCGGTTTGAAATTGACAATGGACGGCAGTATGAAAGCCGCCTGGCAATGGGATCCAGCCTTGATGAAGTTTGTTCGTTTTCATGATGCCAAAGCTCACGTTGATAGCAACGGTGTTCAAATCAACATGGACAACGTCGTCGTCATCGTGTGTGAGTACACGTTCAGCTCAGCCGACAAAAATAGCCCCGAAGCACAGACCGTCGGCACGGGCGCCGCTTGGTTATTCACACAGGGAACCTGGACTGAAGGAACTTGGAGTCGAGCCGACAATCTCTCGCCTTGGACTTTGACTGATACTGCAGGTGAGCCCATCTTGTTGTCCCCAGGTCGAACATGGGTTGAACTAGCCCGCGATAAGCAGGCCGTGGTTGTGCCTGCCGGTTCGTCAGTGGCTGACACACCCTGGCCGTAACCAGCACCTGTCACTCGTTGTTAAGTGACCAATATCAAGTTGCCCGATCGGATTCTGCACCAGTTCGAGGTCTCACTAGTCTCCGATCACGGTTAGCCTGACACCATGTCTTCCTCTTCAAACAATGCTCAAGTTGGCTCTTTTCCTGTCAAGCGTGGTCTTGCCGAGATGCTGAAGGGCGGGGTCATCATGGATGTTGTGACTCCAGGTCAAGCCAAGATTGCTGAAGATGCCGGAGCATGCGCAGTCATGGCACTTGAACGTGTGCCTGCAGACATTCGTCGCGATGGAGGAGTTGCCCGTATGAGCGACCCCGACATGATCGAAGGCATCAAGGCCGCAGTCACGATTCCGGTGATGGCCAAGGCTCGAATCGGTCACTTTGTCGAGGCGCAAATTTTGCAAGCGCTCGGCGTTGACTTCATCGATGAGAGTGAAGTGCTCACTCCAGCCGACGAAGCACACCACATCGACAAGTACAAATTCACGACTCCATTTGTTTGTGGTGCAACCAACTTAGGCGAAGCATTACGTCGTATCAGCGAAGGCGCAGCACTCATCCGCTCAAAGGGCGAAGCCGGAACCGGCAACATTGTTGAAGCCGTTCGGCACCTGCGCTCAATTCTTGGCGACATCAAGAAGATTGGTTCGGCAGATTCGGCCGAACTATTCGAGTGGGCCAAGAGACTTCAAGCCCCGCTGTCATTGGTCCAAGAAATTGCCGAGACTGGCAAACTACCCGTACCGCTGTTTTGCGCTGGCGGTTTAGCTACTCCAGCCGACGCTGCGTTGGCAATGCAACTCGGCGCAGAGTGTGTCTTCGTTGGCTCAGGTATTTTCAAAAGTGACAACCCGGCCGCTCGCGCCAAAGCAATTGTTGAAGCAACCACCCACTACATGGATGCCAAGGTTTTGGCCAAAGTCAGTGCCGGTCTCGGTGCTCCGATGACAGGTATCGGCATGGACGAAATTAACCAGCGTTACGCCGAACGCGGTTGGTGAACGGTTCTGTCTAAATGAGGCCCCCAGGTGAACCCTCGCGTGTTAGTCGGTGTACTGGCGCTCCAAGGAGCGTTTGACGCTCACGTTCGTCGTCTCACCGACCTCGGTCTTGAGTCTCGCCTGGTGAAAAATATCTCCGAACTTGATGACCTCGACGGAATCATCTTGCCTGGCGGAGAAAGCACAACCATGAGCAACCTGTTGGTGACATCGGGTCTTGGTGACGAACTTGGTCGTCGTCTTCACGATGGACTTCCGGTATTCGGAACATGTGCTGGGATGATCATGATGGCCCGTACTATTCAAGACGGCAGGCCGGACCAGATCTCGTTGGATGCCATGGACATTCAGGTTCGACGCAATGGCTACGGGCGCCAGAACGATTCGTTTGAACAAGACATCTCAGTTACCTCTCTTGATTCTCCTTTTCATGCACTTTTCATCCGTGCGCCGATTATCGAATCATTCGGCGATGGTGTCGAAGTCCTTGCATCAGTCAATGAACACCCAGTACTTGTTCGTCAAGCAAATGCTCTTGCCAGTTCTTTCCACCCCGAACTCGTGTCAGACTTACGGGTACACGAGATTTTTCTTTCCATGATTCACGATTCAAAAACAACGAGCAAGAGGTAGACCATGTCCGGACATTCTAAATGGGCGACGATCAAACATAAAAAAGGCGCTGCCGACAAAGCTCGCGGAAAGTTGTTCGCCAAGATCGCTCGGCAGATTGAAGTCGCAGCGCGTGAAGGCGGAGGAGACATCAACTCAAACGCCACATTGCGTACCGTCATGCAAAAAGCCAAGGCCGCTCAAATGACGAACGACGCCATTGACCGCGCCGTCAAAAGAGGTTCTGGTGAAGCTCAGGGTGAAAACTACGAATCAATCACCTATGAGGGTTATGCCCCTGGCGGAGTTGCCATGTTGGTGGACACGCTGACCAACAATCGCAACCGCACCGGAGCCGACGTTCGAAACATTTTTTCAAAGTTGGGTGGCGCCATGGCCGAGCCGGGAGCGGTTGGCTGGCAGTTCAGTCGACGCGGAGTCATTTACGTCGGAGGAACCACGAGCGAAGATGACATCATGTTGCTTGCTCTCGATGCAGGCGCAGACGACATCAGTCGGGATGGTTCGTCCTGGAAGATATTGAGTGAACCGAATGCCGTGTACGACGTAAAAACTGCACTTGAAACTGCCGGTATTGAGGTCTTGTCAGCCGAGTCGACCATGGTGTCTTCAACAATCATTGATGTCACCGATGCTGAAACCGCGGCTAAAATCATGAAGGTCATGGATGCGCTTGAAGACAACGACGACGTCCAAGATGTTTACGCCAATTTTGATATCAGCGATGAGATTATGGAGACACTCGGATGAGCATTTCAGTAGGAGATACCGCACCCAACTTTTCACTTCCAGGTACGGCCAATAAGTCGTATGCGTTGAATGATTACTCGGGCAAGCCAGTTGTACTCGTTTTTTACCCAGGTGATGACACGCCGGTGTGCACTAAACAACTCAACACCTATAACAACGAGCTTGCAGAATTTGAGCAACTCGATGCACAAGTTCTCGCAATTTCAGCCCAAGACGTGTCAAGCCACGAAGACTTTTCGGGCAAGCATGGTTTCAAATTTCCGTTATTGGCAGATGTCAACAAAGAGGTCGCCGCCCTCTACGGAACTCTTGGACCACTCGGTTTCCCGCGCCGCAGCGTTTTCGTCGTCGACCGTCAAGGCAAGATCGTGTACGCGCATCGCGCGCTAGCGGGCCTAACCTTCCGTTCGGTTGACGACATCACTGCCGCCATTAAAAAGTGCTGAAGACCGTAACGGATTTAGCCGTCTATTTGCTTACCGATACAGGGACCTTCGCCACAGACGTTCAGCAATTGCCCACCCAGTAAATAGCCAAGAGCCTGTACCAGCACAAGCGGCTCGTCGCTGCCTGCCCCATGTGGATCTCGTCCGTACTCCGGATCGGTGGGTATAGCCGCTCCAACCGGTGGGGCAGGAGTTCCGTAGTCCCAAATGACCAACGCTGATCCAGCAAAGGGAT
>JBIIMF010000089.1:0-4744 GCA_044338135.1 Ilumatobacteraceae bacterium
GATCAGTCGTTGAAAGACATGAAGTACCTCACCGAGCATGAAGGCATCAGCAGTTTCAAACTGTTCATGGCTTACCCCGGTGTGTTCTACAGCGATGACGGACAAATTCTGAAGGCCATGCAAACGGCTGCCGAGTGTGGCGCAATGATCATGATGCATGCCGAGAACGGCCCTGCTATTGATGTTTTGGTGCAACAGGCACTGGCACGCGGCGAAACCGATCCTCGCTACCACTCATACACTCGCCCTTCACCGCTTGAAGCTGAAGCCACTCACCGAGCCATTGTGTTGTCTCATGTCGCCGGCAACGTGCCGCTATACATCGTGCACATGTCGGCGGGCGACGCACTCAACGAAGTCGCGGCAGCTCGTCACCATGGTCGCAACGTATTTGCTGAAACCTGCCCGCAGTACTTGTGGATGACTCTTGAAGAAACATTGGGTCAACCTGGGTTTGAAGGTTCAAAGTATGTGTGCAGCACACCAGTACGTTCACGCGATAATGATCCGCACTACATCGGACAGATGGGCCACGGTCACCAAGGTGATTTGTGGAAGGGCTTACGTATGAACGAACTCGCCGTCGTGAGTACCGATCACTGTCCTTTCTGTTTCAAAGATCAAAAAGAACTTGGTCTCGGCGATTTCTCCAAGATTCCGAACGGAATCGGTGGCGTCGAACACCGCATGGAACTCATCTATCAGGGTGTTGTCGCTGGCGAACTGACGCTTGAGCGTTGGGTTGAAACGTGCTGCACGACTCCGGCGCGCATGTTCGGCATGTACCCACAAAAGGGCATCATTGCTCCGGGCAGCGACGCCGACGTTGTTGTTTGGGATCCCAACGCCAAGACCAAGATTGGTATCAACGATAAGCACCACATGAACATGGATCACTCGGCCTGGGAGGGTTGGGTCATCGACGGAAAAGTTGACACCGTGTTCTCACGTGGAACTGTTCTCATTGATAACGATCAATATGTTGGCCGTAAAGGTCATGGCAAGTACATCAAGCGCGGCTTGTCGCAATATCTCGTCTGAAATCCCCTAACAAAAAACCCAAGGAGTTACCCATGTACCGCATCGATCATTGGATCGACGGACACACCGTCGCTAGTACTTCTGGACGAAATGGAAACATTTTCGATCCAGCAACCGGTCAGGTACAAGGCACTGTTGCTTTTGCTGATGTCTCTGAAGTTGACAAGGCAGTCGCAAACGCCAAGGCCGCGTTGCCGGCTTGGCGCGCAACGAACTTGTCGCGTCGCGCCGAAATCATGTTCAACATGCGCGAGCTGGTGTCGGCAAATCGTAAAGAGATTGCGGCATTGCTTACCAAAGAGCACGGCAAAGTAACTGCCGATGCATTGGGCGAACTTGCCCGTGGCCTTGAAAACATCGAGTACGCCTGTGGCATACCGAACCTTCTCAAGGGCGGTTACTCAGAACAAGCATCAGCTGGTGTTGACGTGTACAACATTCGTCAGCCACTTGGTGTCGTTGCAGGTATCACGCCTTTCAACTTCCCAGCGATGGTCCCCATGTGGATGTTTGCCAACGCAGTCGCTTGCGGAAACACTTTCATTTTGAAGCCATCAGAAAAAGATCCATCAGCAGCAATGTTGATTGCTGAATTGCTCAAGCAGGCCGGACTTCCTGATGGCGTTTTCAATGTTGTGCACGGCGACAAGGTTGCCGTCGATCGTTTACTCGATCATCCCGACATTGCAGCAGTGAGCTTTGTGGGTTCAACGCCCATTGCGCGTTACATCTACGAAACTGGCACGAAGAACGGCAAGCGCGTTCAAGCACTTGGCGGCGCAAAGAATCACATGTTGGTTCTTCCAGACGCCGATCTCGATATGGCAGCCGATGCTCTGGTGAGCGCTGCTTATGGTTCGGCAGGCGAGCGATGTATGGCAATTTCAGTTGTCTTGGCCGTTGACACCATCGCTGACGATCTCGTGAGCAAAGTGCAAAGCCGTATACCAAATATTGTCGTTGGCAACGGTAGCGATCCGTCCAGCGAAATGGGTCCGTTGATTACTGGCGAACATCGTGACAAGGTCGCAAGTTATGTTGCAGCCGCCGCAGGCGAAGGTGCAAAGGTGGTCGTTGATGGCCGCGATGGCGCACCGACTGAAGGTTTCTTCTTGAAGCCAAGCCTGATCGATCATGCCAAGCCCGGCATGAAGTGTTACGACGACGAGATCTTCGGACCTGTGCTCACTGTCGTTCGCGTGAAGTCGTATGAAGAAGGCTTGCAACTCATCAACGACAACCAATTCGGAAACGGCACGGCAATCTTTACCCGTGATGGTGGCGTTGCTCGTCAATTCCAGTTTGATGTGAATGTCGGAATGGTCGGAATCAACGTGCCGATTCCTGTTCCGGTTTCGTATTACTCATTTGGCGGTTGGAAAGCCAGTTTGTTTGGCGACCTTCACATGTATGGTCCAGACGGAATCCAGTTCTATACCCGCAGCAAAGTTGTCACGTCACGTTGGCCTGACCCTCGAACCAGCAAAGTCGATCTCGGCTTTCCGCAGAACAGGTAATTCACAAAATGGAAATCGGTGTCGTACTTCAAACAACTCCGCCAAGTGCGCGAGTCGTCGATTTAGCAAAAAAGGCCGAGACGTACGGCTTCACGTATGTGTGGACTTTTGACAGTCACATCTTGTGGCAAGAACCGTTTCCGATCTTTGCGCAGATTTTGGCAGAGACGCGCAACGTGATTGTTGGTCCGATGGTCACTAATCCAGCGACGCGCGACTGGACCGTAACTGCAAGTTTGTTTGCAACTCTGAACGAGATGTACGGCAACCGCACAGTTATTGGCATCGGTCGAGGTGACTCGGCTGTGCGAGTCACGAATGGAAAGCCAACGACCCTGGCAACATTGCGTGACAGTATCCATGTCATTCGTGAACTGGCTAACGGTCGCTCAGTGAATTACAAAGATTCCGAACTTCGTTTGCCATGGGCGGGCAAATCGCGAGCCGAAGTTTGGATCGCTGCCTATGGCCCGAAAGCTTTGGCTTTAACTGGTGAAGTTGGTGACGGCTTCATCTTGCAACTCGCCGATCCGAGCATTACGGAATGGACAATCAAGGCCGTACGCGATGCAGCTGCAGCAGCGGGCCGAGACCCGAAGAGCGTCAAGATTTGTGTCGCGGCTCCGGCTTATGTCACCGATGGTACCGAAGCTGGTTTGGCCCATGGTCTTGAACAGTGTCGTTGGTTTGGTGGCATGGTGGGCAACCACGTCGCCGACATCGTTGAGCGCTATGGCGATTCTGCCCCTGTGCCAAAAGCTCTCACCGACTACATCAAGGGTCGTCAGGGCTACGACTACAACGAGCACGGCAAGGCTGGCAATAGCCATACCGCGTTCGTTCCAGACGAGATCATTGATCGCTTTTGCATCGTCGGACCCGTCGAAGCTCATGTCAAGCGCCTCAACGAATTGCGCGACATGGGTGTCGACCAGTTCTCGGTCTATTTACAACATGATGCCAAAGACGAAACATTGCGTGCGTATGGTGAGAAGGTAATCCCCGCGATCGCCGAATATGTGAGAGCCAAATCATGACCGTCAATGTCCTGGAATTAAGAGAAATCAGCAAATCATTTCCTGGTGTGCAAGCGCTGAGTAACGTGTCGCTGATTGTTCGTCCAGGAACCGTTCACGCCATTTGTGGAGAGAACGGCGCCGGAAAGTCGACGTTAATTAAAATTGCAACTGGCGCCCAAAGTGCTGACTCAGGTGTGATTCAAATCTGTGGAGATCGGATTGATCATGCAAGCCGAAGAACAGTGCAAAATTTAGGTGTTCGTGCCATTTTTCAAGAGCGCCAAATTGCTGCAGATCTTTCTGTGACGGAAAATGTGTTGCTTGATCGTTTGCCAAAACGCTTTGGTCGTGTCGATTGGAAAAATGCGAAGATCCAAGCGAGGCAACGCATGGATGCCCTTGAAATTAGTCTTGACATCGACACTCCAGTGCGAAATTTGTCAGTAGCTCAGCTCCAGATGATGGAGATTGCCCGAGCTGTCAGCCTTGAGGCTCGATTGATCGTGATGGACGAGCCAACTGCCTCATTAAGTCGCCATGAACTTGAGCCACTTTTCCGGGTGATTAACAAGTTGCGCGATGGCGGTGTCTCGGTTCTCTTCATCAGTCATCATTTAGACGAAGTATTCGAGATCGCCGATGAGATAACCGTTATGCGAGACGGTGTTGTGGTATCACATGGAGAAATATCAGAGTTCACCCCGGCGTCAATCGCTGAATTGATGTTTGGTCGAAAGGTTTCGTCGTCCCAAGCGGATCGAATGAGTCAAGGCGATTTATCTCAGCCTCGGCTCGTGATCGACAAGGTGTGTAGTAATCGCCTCAATGATGTTTCGTTATCGGTATCTGCTGGAGAAATCGTCTCGGTCACGGGAGGTATAGGCGCTGGTGTATCAGAGTTAGCCCGAATGGCCGCTGGCGGGATGTTGAAAAGCTCTGGCGAGATTTTGGTGTATGACGATTCTCATAAATCTCATGCGATCAGCAGTCGTCGCCAAGCCCTGAATATGGGAGTTGCGTATCTGCCTGCAGACCGGAAGCGGAAAGGACTGTTACTTGAACGGGCACTTTCTGACAACATCGTTCTTGGACAGCAAGCGGCAGGATCAAACCCAATTTTGACTCCTCGTAAGGTCTCCGAGTCAGCCCGGGCCATAGCCCCGTCGG
>JBIIMF010000090.1:0-4736 GCA_044338135.1 Ilumatobacteraceae bacterium
TGTGGGATGGCGTTCTCTAAGCAACGTCTTTGATGCGTTGACGAAGTTGGACAAAAACTTCTTCGCCAACAATTGCCGTCAGTTCGTCGGCCAAACTTTCGATAACCCTGTTTTCACCGACGTATGCCTCGGGTTCTTCGGTGCAGACCCAGGCCATTTTTTCACTGTGATCGCCCCAGTCAGATTTTTTCCAGCCGCGAACAGTGGCGATCTCAACATCGTCTTCACGCATGACCCAATCAACCTTGATGGGTAGTTGCCAACACACCGACGGTTTCCAGTCAATGGGTGACTCGTTGTAAGCAAGTGCCCCGAGATGTAATGCACAACCCTCACCGCCTGCGAAGCCGTTGCGATTATGAAAAATGCAAGCGCCATCAACAACTCGTGTTGCATTGTTTTGTTCATCTCTGAATATCCCGCCCGTTTGGGCTTCGGCGTGAAACTGAAAAATCTCCGGTGTCAAAGTTGCGGCCATCGCCGAAAGGTTCATCGCTTCATCAACACCGTCGAGTTCGGCTCCTAGCGAACAGCAACCGTGACGAGTCACAGAATCGCGAGTGTCGCCGATGCCCAGGCATCCACGGCCCCAAATACATGTCCAGTTTGACGTGATGAACGAACGCTCAAAACGCCAGATCGTGTTGCCAGCATCAACTTCGTCAAAGACTGGCTCATCAGACATGTGAACAGGATAGGGCAAGAAATCTACGCCGACTATGATCTATTTTTAGATCATAGTGCTATCATTCAGATCTATGAACCTCGAGCACCCACTTCTAGATTTTGCGAGCGGAGTTCGCGGCAAGGTTCTTGAACAACTACTTGAATTAGATGAGTCGGTTTCGCGACGCGAATTGGCTGCAATGTTGGGTATCGCTTCTGGTAACGCAAGCGCTGTTATTCAAGAGTTGATCGACTCGGGGCTGGTGATTGAGAATCGTCAAGGACGCTCGTCAATGGTCAAAATCAACCGTTTGCACCTTTCGGTTGAATTCTTGGTCCAGATTCAGAGAACTAAAGAGGTATTGATTCAACGCTTGAAGACAAGATTCTTGAAAATTGAATCCATTTCGCACGCATGGCTATTTGGATCTGTTGCACGAGGTAACTCAAACGGAAAGTCCGACATTGACCTCTTGATCATCTCAAAGAATCTTGATGATCCAGCGCTCCATCAAAAACTGTCGGCATTAGATGCTGATGTTCGAAACTGGACCGGAAACGAAATCCAATTTGTTGAACACACTCCCGAAACCTGGAAGCAAGTTGCTTCGTCGCAAAATCGGCTGGTTCAACAAATTCAGAAGGACGGCGTTTGTTTGAAGGGACCCCTGTTGAATTTTTCCGGTAAGAAGTGAGGAATAGGACAGAATGAGACAGCGAGTCTGTGGTCGTAAAGATGCTGAACAACGTCTAGTCGATGCACGGCAGTTTTTGGAAGCAGCGGAGATTCTTGATTCTCCTGATGTCGTGGCGACTAATGCGATACATGCAGCCATTGCTGCTGCTGACGTTTTGACTTGTCTGCAATTAGGTGAGCGATCAAATAGCGGAAATCATTCTGACGCCGTCAATCTGCTGAGACGAGTTGATGCGAATTTGGCGTTGACCTTGAAGCGAGCATTAGATCGAAAGAATCAAGCGAGTTATGAAAGCACGGATATCAGTTCTATTGATGCAGCAAGGTGCCTTCGTTGGGCGAAACAACTCCTTGATGAAGCCGTGGCGAGACTCCCGTAGCGAAGTAGTAACAGATGACACATAATCTTTCGCTATGGCTGATTTATCGGGCAAAGTTTTCTTAATCACTGGGGGCAACTCAGGCATCGGTCTTGGCATGGCCGAGGGCATAGCCGCGGCTGGTGGATCGCTCGCGATTTGGGGTCGACGCGCCGAAAAGAATGCTGAAGCAGTTGAGATATTGAAAGATCTCGGAGTAACTGCTCGGGGATACGTCTGTGATGTTGGCGACGAACAACAAATTATTGACACGATGGCACGGACTGTTTCTGACTTCGGGCGACTTGATGGTTGCATTGCCAACGCCGGTCGATCAGGAACCGGCACACCGTTCTTGCAGATGACCATGAAGGAGTGGCGCTCGATCATGTCGGTCAACCTTGATTCGGTATTTGTGACGATGCGCGAAGCGGCCAAAGTATTGGTGGCTCAAGGGACTGGCGGAAGTTTGGCGGCCGTGTCATCAACTTCGGCGATCCATGGTGCCGCCGGCAACGAAGCGTACGGAACGTCAAAGACGGCGATTAACGGTTTGGTTCGCGCCTTGGCCGTAGGAATGGCGCGACATCAGATTCGTGTCAACTCTCTGGTGCCGGGTTGGACAAAAACCGAGCTAGCGGGACCCGCGTTCGCCAATGAAAAGTTTCGTCAGGTGACCACGCAACGCACCCCCGTTCGTCGTTGGGCCGAACCGAGTGAATTTCGCGAAGTTGGTGTCTTCTTAATGGACCCTTCGTTGACATTTCATACGGGTCAAGAAGTTGTTGTCGATGGTGGGTACACGGTTTTCTAGAAATCGTCTCCGAATGACACACCCGTCAGCCACACTGATGTTGTGAGTACATCAGAAACAACCAATCGCGAGTTCGCCGAACAACACATGAACATCGTGCTTGGTCGCCTTGCCGGCCCCGATGCGTCTCCTCGTGGCGATCAGGTTGATGCAGTTCACGCGGTGCTTCAACCAGCATCACGAGTATTAGTAGTGCAAGCCACAGGCTGGGGTAAGTCGGCGGTCTACTGGGCGGCAACTCACGCGTTGCGTCATTCTGGTGCCGGGCCAACTTTGGTGGTATCGCCACTCTTGGCACTGATGCGCGATCAGGTTTCGGCAGCTGAACGCGCCGGATTGAGTGCGGCAACTGTGAACTCAACCAACTTTGATGAATGGGATGAAGTCTTTCGTCAACTCGATAACGACACGCTCGATGTGCTGTTGGTATCGCCCGAACGTTTAGGGAATGCACGGTTTGCGGCTCGACTTGGTGAATTATTGGCGCGAGTCGGACTCATTGTGATTGACGAAGCCCATTGCATCAGCGACTGGGGTTTTGATTTCCGTCCCGACTATCAGCGACTTGCACGGGCGTTGTTATCAACCCCAACTGCATCTGTGCTTGCGACAACTGCAACCGCCAATGAACGAGTGACCAAAGATGTCAGTGATCAACTTGGTGCCCACACCGTGACCTATCGCGGAACGCTGGCGCGAACATCACTTACCTTGTCGGTGGTTCCTGGTCTGAGCCCACTCGAGCGGTACGCATGGATCGCTGATGCACTTGAACAGTTGCCAGGTTCAGGAATCATTTATGTGTTGACGGTCGCCGAAGCCGACAAACTTGCTGCCTTCCTATCGTCTTGTGGACACAACGTTGATGCGTACACCGGTCAACTCGACGGTGATTCGCGTATCGCGATTGAAGAGCGTCTACGCAATAACGAAATCAAAGCAGTGATTGCCACGTCGGCACTCGGAATGGGATACGACAAGCCTGATCTTGGGTTTTGTGTACACGTTGGTTCGCCATCGACACCAGTTGCGTATTACCAACAAGTTGGTCGTGCGGGACGAGCGGTTGCGCATGCCGATGGAGTGTTGTTGCCATCTGATGCGGATGAACGCATTTGGGACTATTTCGCGACTGCTTCCATTCCCGATCCGAAGTCGGCCGACAAAGTGTTGGCATCTATTGCCGAACAGCCACGAACACTGCTGGAAATTGAAAGTGAAACAGGTTTACGTCGCGGACGCCTTGAAGCATTACTCAAGATACTGGCGGTTGAAGGTGTTGTCGAAAAAGTTGGTACGGCGTGGGCGACAACGGGCGAACGCTATGTGCACAACACCGCAAAGTGGGACGATCTCACCAAAGTACGTGCGACCGAAGCCGACATCATGCGCAAGTATGCGCACGGCGAAGGTTGCCTGATGGCGTTCTTGCAGATCGCGTTGGACGACCCGACTCCTGCCGCATGTGGCCGCTGTTCGGTGTGCACCGGCAGTATTCCTTTTCCAGGTGGCGAACCATCTCATGAGAAGTTGATGTTGGCTCGGGCATTTATGCGGGGCACCGATGCCGACATTGAACCACGTAAGCAATGGCCAAAAGGTGTGAGTCGTAAGGGCACCATCCTTTCGCTCAATGCGGGCCGAGCCGTGGCCTTTGCCGATGATCCAGGTTGGTCGCTTGAGTTGGCCGAACTTTCCCGAAGCCGTCCCGGTGAAATTCCTCAAGTGATGCTCGATGGGGCAGTCGCCACGCTTGGACGTTGGTCAAAGGTGTGGGGAACGCGGCCGACCTCGGTCGTTCCGTTGCCAGCAATTGATATGCGCTCTAATCGTCAGCTCGCCGAACATATAGCCAAGGTTGGCAAGTTGCCAATGCACGATGTTTTTACCTGGACGGGCGCTGCACTGCCCGATGATGCGGCATCGACATCGGTGGTCGCACATCTCGAAAAAGTGTTGACGATCGTGAGCGACCACGATTTACCCCGTGGCCCTGTTTTATTGGTATCAACCGATGTGCGAACTCGATGGACCGCAACAGTTGCTGGCGCGATGTTGCGCGATCAAGGAATTCCCGCAGTCTTGTTGCTGGCTCTGCACTTGCGTCCCTGAATAAATAGGGCATTGAACTAAGGTCAAAGAGTTACCGAATCGCGGGTTATAAGGAGCCATCATGAAAATTTCTGATCTGTTTTCTGTT
>JBIIMF010000091.1:0-4644 GCA_044338135.1 Ilumatobacteraceae bacterium
CCGATTTAACTCGAAAAGAAAATGTGCTTCGTTCGTTGGTGATTCTTGCCAGCGCGGTCACGGTCACAGCACTGACCCGCAGTTTGTATCACCCAGCATGGGCGTTATTGATTGTGATCTTTGGCTTGTGGTTGATGCGGCGTCGCATTAACTGGAAGTCTTCAGTGTTGGTGTTATCAATCCCCGTGATTTTCATGGGTAGTTGGATGGCCAAAAACGAAGTGATGTTTGGTCATACCACGATGTCAAGTTGGTTTGGTATGAACTTGCAGCGTGCCGTCATTCCGGTTCTCCCAAAAGATGATCTTGATGAAATGTACGCGAAGGGTCAAATTTCTGAGATTGCAATGATTGGTCCGTTTGGCAAGTACGAGTTGTACCAAAACGTTTTCGAAGATTGTGTTCCAACGCGCTCGCACCGTTCGTTGGTTGAACCAACGCGCACAACCGATCAATGGAGCCCAAACTTTAACTACGAATGTTTCTTGCCACTTTATGATCAAGCCGGAAAAGATGCGATTGCGGTCATCAAAGAACATCCTGAAGCGTGGCTTGAGGGCCGACTGTGGTCGCTCAGAACGACGATCGCAGTTTCACCAATTCCATCGGAAAGTAAATCCGAAGTCATGACTGGCTTAGATCGAGTGTTTTCAATGGCTCGTCTCGATTTTGGTGGAGTGCTTTCGACAAAGGGTTGGGGCACGCCGATTTACGGGCAACTCGAAGCGCATGCCGATTTCGGGTTAATGCTGATCCCGATGTATCTCACCATTGGTTGGATTGGTCTGTGGCAGATCCTGCAACGATTGCGACGAAAGCAATTGAGTGCGGCATCAACGATTTATGTGGTGGGCTCATTCACTGTCGCGTTCACGGTGATCGTTGGAGCAATTGCCGAACTTGGTGAACAATCTCGTTTTCGTACCATGATTGATCCGATTGTGACCGTGATGTTTTTGGCGCTGGTTATTCCTGTTGTGCAGCGTTGGTATCGGCGATTTCGCACGCAGGCGGGTTAATCACACGCGGTGACGGTAGGGAAGTAAACAGTCGCTGCGTCGGTTGCCTTGATTGTTAACCGACCGGCCTCAACTTCTTGGGTGAGTAGTTCGTTGTTTGCACCCGAAAAAGTGAAATCGTTACTGAGCACTACAACGCCGTCGTGCTGAAGTAAGGCACATGGAAGTTCTGCATACAAAGTTGCAACATCTTGCGCCTGTCCAGTGAGAGCCTTGATGGGAAGAGGAGCGTACGCAGATGGCAAGCCCGTGTCCCAATGCACCCCGTCAGCATCGTTGGTGATGATGATCTTGGCGCCCGATTGAAGCGCAGCGATTGAATACGGCTTGAGTTCAGAGCTATCGCTAAAGCTTTCGGCAACATTCCAAGGTCGAACCGCGAGCAGGGCAAAGAGAACCAGACCAACCGACGCGCTTGAAATGGCCTGAATGAGACGCGTGCCTTGTTGCTTGATGGCGATGTCATGCACCGACCATGCGATCGCCGCGAGAGTGAGGACTCCTGTGGGCAGCATCAAACGGTTGTCGGCAATGACCAAAGCATCAAAGCCCATCATGCCGGCAACTAATCCGGCAGAAATGATGGCCGATGCTCCAAGTGCGATTTCGGCAGTTGCTGTGAACAAGTGTCGCCGACGGATGATCCCGATCAGCGCAACGATGACGACTGCGAGCCACGCAAGCGCAACAATCCATGACCACCACGAGGGGCCTTCGTTGGTGAAGTATGTCCGACGTAGGTCGCCTTGTTTGGCATCGAACCATCCGCCGATTGAGCGGACAAAAACTTCGATATCAAGTCGTCCGAGTCCACGCCATCCGGCGTTATGTCCACCGCCGGCCGACGACGCCCACAAAATATTGACGGCAGCTGGCATCATCATTGCGATCGTCCATACCAATGATGAAAGTTTGCGTCCAGTCTTTTGGTAGCGCTCCCATCCGGCGAGAATTGCGAGAGGTGCTCCGATAAAGCGGAGTAGACCAGCAGCAATTGTTAAGACGGCGACGGGGGTCCAACTTGCACCGTCGCGAAATTTTGCCAATGCAATGACTAACCACAGCGTGACCGCGCAGAACAAGGGTTCAGACAAAGCACCTTGAGTCGCGAGACGCATGGCTGGCGACATCACGATGAGTATTCCGGTGATACCAAGAATCAGGGGGAGGAGTTTCGAGCTTTTTGATTTGCGTGCACCGGCAACGAATGCGATCGCGATTGCAATGACGGCGATAATGCACAACAGTTCCATCGCATGACGTGTACCGATCATGATTCCGAGAGTTCCGGCAACGAGGGGATAGCCAACCGGGAAGTCAACGAACGGCAATCGGCCAGAACGATCCAGAAATTCGATCGCTGAGAAGTTAGAAAATGACGGTGCGAGATTGGTCGTGAACGGGTGTCCGTTGCTGGTGGCCTCGGTGCCACTCCAGTAGGTCACAGTGTCGAGCAGGTGGACGATCCCGTGGCGAAATTGCAGGATGCCGACGGCTAGTGCACCCAAAGCGGCAAGGCCGTACGCCGCAGTAACCCAACGCCCTTGACCAGTCAATTGACTGAGGGAGAGTCGTTCTTTGAACCGAGCCACAAGTTGAGTCTGTCAGGCTGCGACACCTGAACTGTTGACCTGCCAAGATGTACCTATGGCTGTTGAAGATCGCGTCTCAGTAACTATTAGCAACGGAATCGCCGATGTGCGCATGAACCGTCCCGACAAGCGCAATGCGTTGGACAATGAAATGTTCTTGGCGTTGGCAGCTGCCGGAGAAAAACTCAAGACCGATAAGTCGGTGCGCGTCGTCGTGCTGTCGGGAGAGGGCTCTTCCTTTTGTGCTGGGCTCGACTTTGGTTCATTCCAGCAAATGGCTGGTGGAACAAAAGCCGAGAATGCCGGCGAAGGCAATCCGGGAACAATGGCAGCCGGTCGCATCACGCACCTCGGTCAGCAAGTTGCCTGGGTCTGGCAAGAGATTCCCGTGCCTGTGATTGCCGCCGTTCACGGACATGCGCTTGGTGGTGGCATCCAGATTTGCCTCGGCGCCGATATTCGAATTGTGCATCCCGATACGCAGATGTCGGTACGTGAAACTCACTGGGGTCTCGTGCCCGATATGTCCGGAACTCAGGTGTTGTCCAATTTGGTACGTCCCGATGTCGCCAAAGAACTGACGTTCACGGCGCGAGTTTTCAACGGTCGGGAAGCGTTTGAACTTGGGCTCGCAACTCGTTTGTCAGAGTCCCCTCGTGAAGACGCAATGGTGATGGCCACCGAAATCGCCGGTCGCAGCCCAGACGCAATTCGAGGCTCTAAGGAACTGTTTAACCGAGTGTTTTCGGCTGGCGCGGCCGAGCAGTTCGCTGAAGAGCGCCGGGTCATCGGCTCTTTGATTGGTCGCCCCAATCAGGTTGAGGCCGTGATGTCGAATTTCGAAAAGCGCCCCGCCAACTTCATTGACCCCGCCTGATTCACGATTGAACAAGCGGCTTTGCCAGATATGACACATCTGGCTTGGCCTTAATTGGTTGGTTGGAAGCCAAGGCAGACCATAGAGTGTTTTTTGCCGATCGGGCCAGCGTTGTCCCGGGAGCCACAACCCTATTAGTTCGTGGACCCTAGAGAGATAACGATGTACCCCCAGATCAATCCTTCTGGCCTGCCGACCGCGCATGGCTTATATGACCCCCGCTTTGAGCATGACGCTTGTGGCGTTTCGTTTGTCGCCGACATCAAAGGTCGCGCCTCGCACGACATCGTGATGCGCGGACTCGGCGCACTGTGCAATATGGAACACCGCGGTGCAACTGGTGCCGAGGCTGACACTGGTGACGGCGCCGGTGTGTTGTTACAGATTCCCGATCGTTTCTTGCGCGGTGTTGTCAATTTTGAATTACCGCCCATGGGTTCTTACGTCGTGGGCATGGCGTTCTTGCCGTCGGATGTTTCTGTTGCCGCCAAGGCTCAGAGTGCGATCGAAGCAATCGCTCGCGAAGAAGGTCTCACGGTTTTGGGATGGCGCGATGTTCCGATCGATCCCACCACACTTGGCGCGGGTGCTCGCGCCGTTATGCCAACTTTCCGTCAGTTGTTCTTGAGCGATCCACAAGGTGCTTCTGGTCTTGAACTAGATCGCAAAGTTTTTGTGACTCGTAAGCGTGTTGAACATGATCTTCCGACCGAACAAAAGACGTATTTCCCTTCTTTGAGTTGCCGCACGATTATTTACAAGGGCATGTTCACAACTCCGCAACTTGGTGCCTTTTATCCCGATCTTGCTGACGAACGAGTTGAAAGTGCGTTGGCTCTAGTTCACAGTCGCTTCTCAACTAACACGTTCCCATCGTGGCCGCTTGCTCACCCGTATCGATTCATTGCCCACAACGGCGAAATCAACACGGTGCAAGGAAATCGCAACTGGATGCGTACCCGTGAAGCGCTACTGCAGTCAGATCTCATCTCGGGCCTCGAAAGAGCATTCCCGATTTGTACCGTTGGTGGAAGCGACTCAGCAAGTTTTGATGAAGTGCTTGAGCTTTTGCACTTTGGTGGACGTTCATTGCCGCATGCCGTGCTCATGATGATTCCTGAAGCATGGGAAAATCATGAAACGATGGATGCCAAGA
>JBIIMF010000092.1:0-4635 GCA_044338135.1 Ilumatobacteraceae bacterium
AGTCGGCGAGGAGTAAGCACGATCATCAAAACTACCCTGCGGGCTGGGCAGGAAAGAGTTCGCGCAAGAAATTGACTAAGAAGAAAGCTGGTTCTTGGCCACGGGGGATAGGTACAACCAGTTGTCGGACAGCTTCTTTATGGAGCGCCTCTCGTGAAAGCCGACGCAGGCGTGCGGTTTCGCTGACTTTGAGGTCGATTGGTCCGAGCCGCGCCTGATGGCTTGCAATATTGAGTTCATTGAGGCCAAGGCGATGGCACTCGGCGCGAAGCAGACCAACTGACAAAAGCGTTTCGGCCGGAGTCGGCACTGGGCCGTAGCGGTCAATCCATTCGTTGCGAATGTCGTCAACTTCTTCGGGCTTCGTCACGAGCGCGAGGCGACGGTATGCCTCGAGACGTAGCTCTTCTTTGGTGACGTAATCTTTGGGCAAGAAAGCGTCAGTAGGTACATCGATACGAATTTCAGAAGGTTGGCTAATGGGCTCACCCTTCATTTCGCCGACTGCTTCAGTGACCATCTGGCAATAAAGGTCGTAGCCCACTGCGGCGATATGTCCACTTTGCGACTCGCCAAGCAGGTTGCCAGCACCGCGGATTTCGAGGTCACGCATCGCAATCTTGAAGCCACTTCCAAGTTCGGTGGACTCGCCAATTGTGCGCAAACGTTCGTAGGCGTCTTCGGTGAGCACTTTGTCCTTTGGATAAAACAAATAGGCATAGGCGCGTTGTCCACTTCGGCCGACACGGCCGCGAAGTTGATGCATTTGCCCAAGTCCCAAAAGGTCAGATCGTTCAACGACCAAAGTGTTCACCGTCGGCATGTCGATTCCGCTTTCGATGATGGTGGTGCAAACGAGCACATCAAAGTTGCCTTCCCAAAAATCGACGACGACTTGTTCGAGAGTTCCTTCATCCATTTGACCATGGGCAATAGCAATACGTGCTTCGGGAACAAGTTCGCGCAGTCGCTCGGCGCATTCTTCAATTGATTGCACGCGATTGTGGACCCAAAAAACTTGGCCTTCTCGGAGTAGTTCGCGCCGGATTGACTCAACAGCGACGCGTTCATCATATTCACCGACGAAAGTAAGAATCGGCTGGCGATCGGCTGGGGGAGTTTGCAACAGGCTCAGGTCACGAATGCCGACCAAACTCATTTCGAGTGTTCGAGGAATCGGTGTGGCGGTAAGAGTGAGTACATCAACATCGGCTTTGAGATGTTTCATGGTCTCTTTGTGTTGCACTCCAAAGCGTTGTTCTTCGTCAACGATTAAAAGTCCGAGATTCTTGAACTTGACATTGTTTGACAAGAGACGATGGGTCCCAATCACGCAATCAACATCACCAGATTCGAGACCTTTGATGACTTTTGTTGCTTCGGCGTTGGTGAGAAAACGTGACAGGACTTCGACGCGAATGGGGTAGCCCGCAAAGCGATCTGAAAAAGTGTTGCCGTGTTGAGAAGCAAGCAAAGTTGTTGGTACTAATACTGCGACTTGCATGCCGTCTTGGATGGCTTTGAATGCGGCACGTACTGCGACTTCAGTTTTGCCGAAACCGACATCGCCACAAACCAAACGATCCATGGGGAACGGTCGTTCCATATCGGCCTTGGTGTCATCAATCGCTTTTTTCTGATCGGGGGTTTCGACGAAGGGGAATGAATCCTCCATTTCGAATTGCCATGGAGTATCAATACTGAACGCGTGGCCTTGTGCGCTGACGCGTTTTTGATACAACACCACGAGCTCTTGGGCGATCTCACGAACTGCGCTACGCACCTTCGATTTTGATCTTGCAAAATCACTTCCACCTAAGCGATGTAGGACGGGCGTTTCTCCGCCGACGTAATGGCGGACGGTGTCGATCTGGTCGGACGGGACGTATAACTTGTCGCCGCCTTTGTAGGCGAGTAACAGATAGTCACGCTCGATGCCACCGACTGTTCGCTTCACCATGCCTTCGTACTTGGCGACACCATGGATGTAATGAACGACATAGTTCCCGGTCTTCAGATCTTCGAAGACTGTGCCACCTTCGCGCTTTTTCGGTCGGGGTTGACGATGTGATCGACGCCGACCAGTGATATCTGCTTCGGTGATGACCGCAACTTTTGCGGAAGGAATACTGAAGCCACGATGTAACGAGGTGACGACAATGGCACCACCTTTGCTGGCCAGGTTGGGGGCTTTGCCATCAGTGAGTTCGTGGTAGATGTCGAGTTGCAGTCCGGCATTGCTGAATATTTCGCTCAGTCGTTGGGCCGAACCTTCACCATCAGCTGCGACAACAACTCGGTATCCCTGCGACAACAATGTGCGCATTCGCTCGGCAATTCCGTCACCACTTCCGCCCATCGCACCCCAGCCGCTTGCTTCCATAAGCGGCATATCTGGACCGTCGGCAACAGGAATGAGATTCCATGAGCCACGGGTTTCGCTGAGTAGTCGATCGGGTGGTGAATAGAGACGTGGAAAATCATGTTCAGCGTCGCGGGCCCACGATGATGCCAGTGCTTTTGCCAGATCGGCTTCTTCGGCCAGTAGATCAGCGGCTCGATCGCGCATTCGGCGTGGTTCGATCAGCAACATTTTTGAACCGCGCGGTAAAACATCGCTCAACAAAGTTGGCGACTCGGTGAGCCAGGGAAGCCAACTTTCCATGCCATCAAATAAAGCACCTTCACTTAATCTTTCCCAATGTTCGCGTCCCCAAGGTTCGGCACCCACCATCGCGGCGGCTCGTTCACAAACTGCGTCATTGAGAATTAACTCACGCGCCGGGAAGATTGCAACTTCGTCGAGATCGTTATCACTGCGCTGATCGTGGACCGAGAAGTTCGTGAGGCGGTCAACTTCGTCGCCCCAAAGATCGATACGAATTGGGGCGTCGGCAGTTGAAGGGAAAACGTCAATGATTGCGCCACGTCGAGCGACTTCGCCTCGATGCTCAACAAGATCTTCGCGTCGATAGCCGCCATTGACAAGCGTGCGCATCAATTCATCGGGGTCGAGTGACATGCCTTGACGAATGATGACTGGTTGATTCGTTGCAGTGTCGGGGCCCAACTGTTGTAGGAGTGCGCGCATGCTGGCCACGATGATTTGTGGAGTGCGATCTTCTGACTGCAGTCGCCATAAAACTTCGAGTCGTCGTCCCATCGTTTCAACGCTTGGGCTGACACGTTCAAAGGGCAGTGTTTCCCAAGCCGGGAATAACATCACGTCGCCTGCTGGCATGAAGGCCTTGATGTCATCGGCAAGTTGAGCCGCCATTGTGCTGGTGGGGCAGGCGACGACAACTGGACGCCGACCAGAAAGTTGCGCAAGAGCAGCAATTGCAATGCTGCGAGCGGTGTCAGGAACTGCAACGGTTCCATCGGGCGAACCAATGAGCGACATTAAAGCTTTGTCGTCGCGCAACAAAGTCGCGAGTGAGTGAAGAGCCCCCGTTTGCGTCGTGATCATGTGGGGTAGCTCACAACGCGTTGTACATATTCATCGCGGCGTCGACGCCATCGGCGATGATTTTCAAAACTGCATCTGCGGCGACGTTCACTGCGACATCAAGGACCTGTCGTTCAGCGGCAGGAACTTTTGACAACACGTGATTTGCGCCTTGTTCTTTATTGCTGGGCTTGCCGACGCCTAAACGAACACGAATGAATTCTTGGGTGCCGACATGGGATGTGATACTTCGCAGTCCGTTGTGGCCACCAAGACCGCCGCCTTTTTTGATGCGAACAACACCCGGTTCGAGATCGAGTTCGTCTTGGATCACGATGAGAGCATCAACTGATTTAAATCCGTAGCGGCGCATCAACTTGCTGACTGCTTGGCCAGATTCGTTCATAAACGTTGTAGGAAATGCGAGAACTGCACGTGTGCCACCCGCTAGGCGAACTTCGGCAACAAGAGCAGAATCGCGACCAGCACGAAGTGTTTCATTGCTTCGGCGAGCAAGTTCAACGACGACGTCTTCGCCAACGTTGTGGCGCGAGCGAGCATATTGTTTTCCGGGATTGCCAAGACCAACGACGAGAGCGTTAAAAGTTGACACGCCTGAACCCGATCGGGTCGATTCTTTTCCAGAGCGGCCGAAGAGGCCCACGGACTATCTCAGGACTTGGACTTGTCGTCACCAGCAGCCGGGGCAGCGCCTTCGGCAGCGGCGGGGGCGGCAGTGGCGACCTCGGCCTTGGATCCAGCGATTGCAGTAACAATTGCCAAATCAGGATCACCAAGTGCACGTGTGCCCTTAGGCAAGGTGATTGCGCCCAAGCGAATGACATCGCCGGGCTTCATGTTGGTGATGTCAATAGTGATCTCACTTGGCATATTGGCTGGTGTGGTGACGATGTCGATGGTGTCTGATGATGCATCGACAAGTCCGCCATCGGCCAAGACGGCCTTTGCTTCGCCAGCCAAAACGACGGGCACAGAGATGGTGAGTTCTTCGCTCATGTTGATGCGCAAGAAATCGACGTGCGCAACGGTGCGGCGAACTGGGTGACGCTGCATGTCCTTGACAACTGCTGGGTAAACGTTGCCGTCAACGCTGATTTCAAGAATCGTGTTTGAACCAGCAGCACCTGACAACGCATTGCGAAGATCGCGACGTTCGATGAGAACCG
>JBIIMF010000093.1:0-4634 GCA_044338135.1 Ilumatobacteraceae bacterium
AAATCCCCAGAGCGCCGATAAGTCACGCGCCGATTCTTCAGAGACGGTGACGCCACCCGGAAAGGCGGTTGCGTATGCGCCCATTTCTGCGCCACCTTGAACACCGGAGTGTCCGCGAATGGGCATGAGGCCTGCTCCATTGCGTCCAACATTCCCGCGGGCGAGAGCGACGTTCACAATCGCTTGCACACCCTCGACGCCGTAGCGGTGTTGAGTAATGCCCATACTCCAAATCAGTACAGCACTCTGTGAGTTGGCGTAAAGATCGGCGAGTGCTGTCAATGTTGAATGGTCAACGCCAGCATCAATCAGTAATCCATCGATATCGAGTGTTGATAAATGTTGTACAAGTTCATCCCAGCCCGATGTGTGCTGGTTAATGAATGCTTGATCAACAGCATTGCGTTCAAGTAAAACTTTGAGCAACGCATTAGCCAGAGCGACGTCACCTTCTGGACGAACAGGTATGTGCAAGTCGCACAACTTGGTTCCGAACAAAAATGACTCGGCCTTTGATGGAACCCAATATCTCTCGAGCCCAGGTTCTAAATACGGGTTAATGACAACGACCTTGGCGCCATTCTTTTTCGCTTCATACAAGTACTTCGTAAACACTGGCTGATTGTTGGCAACATTGGCGCCCCATAAGACAATCAAGTCGGTTTCAAGTACATCTTGCAAACTGCATGTACTCGCCGCGACTCCGATCGTTGACTTCAAGCCGATTGTTGATGGTGCGTGACATGTGCGGGCCGCCGAATCAATGTTGGCGACGCCCATAGCCCGAGCGGCTTTTCCTGCGACGTAGTACGACTCGTTGGTCAGCCCGCGACTTGTGAGATAAATCGCCGTTCGATCTCCGCCCGCAGCGCGAATACCGAGACCGACGGCATCAAGAGCCTCATCCCACGAGATGCGTGCAAATCCTTTGTCGCCGCGACGCCGACGCATCGGATAAGCGAGTCGACCCATTTCGCGTAGTTCGGTACCAGTTCGATTGCGAAGCCACGAAATGTCACTTAAGACTGAGTGATCAAATGCCGGTGCACAGTTGACTTCAAGAAGTTTCAAACGCGTCGTGCACAGATGAATGCCGTCAAGCGTCCAGTCATGAAATCCAGCAACTCCGAGTGCACAGCCATCGCAGACGCCTTCGTTGAGTATCTTCCACGCCCGTTTTGGAGTGCGTCGCACATTGACTGCGACGCGCGTCATCTCTGCGAGATGATTGGGTTTGGTATGGCCGATGCCGTTTGGCGACAGGCTCACCCAAGATTTTGGATTCCAGAGGCGACGCGCCACTGGTGGATCAAATTTCTTCGTAGTACTCGCGGCCGAGATGGGTGATGACGTCTTCGCCCATCATCCAACGCAACGTGTTCTTCAACTTAGTGAGCTGAATGAACAAGTCATGCTCGGGGTACAGGCCAGGTGCAACCTGTGGGCTCTTGTAATAGAAGCTCAACCATTCTTGAATGCCGCCCATACCAGCACGCTGTGCAAGGTCGCTGAGCAAGATGAGGTCGAGTGCAAGCGGCGCAGCAAGGATCGAGTCGCGACACAAGAAGTTGACCTTGATCTGCATGGGGTAGCCCAACCAGCCAGTGATGTCGATGTTGTCCCAACCCTCTTTGGCGTCGCCGCGGGGTGGGTAGTAGTTGATCGAAACTTTGTGGAACACGTTGCCATACAACTCTGGGTATTTTGCAGGCTGCAAAATGTCTTCGAGCACACCGAGTTTTGATTCTTCTTTGGTCTTGAAGTTTTCTGGTGCATCAAGCACTTCGCCGTCACGGTTGCCAAGAATGTTTGTGCTGTACCAACCGGACAAACCGAGCATGCGGGCCTTGAGCATTGGTGCCAAAACCGTCTTCATGAGGGTCTGGCCAGTCTTGAAATCTTTTCCGGAAATCGGAATGTTCTTTTCGGTCGCGAACTGACGCAAGGCCGGTGCATCAACAGCCAAGTTGGGTGCACCGTTGTTGAAAGCAACGCCTTCAAGCAATGCGGCGTATGCATACAACTGACATGGCGACACCATTTCGTCGTTGGCATCGATGGCCTTCTCGAATGATTCGATGTCCATATGTGCTTTGCCGGGCTCAATGAAGATTTCGGTACTTGCGCACCAGATCATGACCACGCGATCAACTTGCTTCTCTTCTTTGAAGCGATTGATGTCTTCGCGAATGGCATTGAGCATGCCGCGCTTGCTGCTGATCGGTTTGATGTGTTCGCCGTCGAGGTTGCGAGCATATTTGCGTTCGAACGCGGCTTGCATCGGGCGGATATCGCGCAATACATCACTGATTGCCTCGATGTGCTTGCCGCTTTCAAGTACACCAGCGCGGCTCGCTGCAACGTAAGCGTCGTCGGGGTACACGTCCCATGCGCCCCACACGATGTCGTCAAGGGTTGCTAAAGGAACGAAATCCTTGATGAGTGGTGAGCGGTCTTCGGTGCGCTTGCCAAGACGGATGGTGCCCATCTGTGTGAGCGAACCAATCGGTGATCCGAGGCCACGCTTGGTGAGTTCGACGCCGGCAATAAGTGTTGAAGCCACTGCGCCCAAGCCAACCGTGAGGACGCCGAGGCGACCGGTAGCCGGAGCAACAATGGGGGACGGAGGAGTAGACATCCCATCAGGCTAGGCGGTCATGACGTGACCTAGCATGACTCCAATGAATGATCTCCTGAACTCCGGCGCTGACGAGCGCACACCTGGTGGGGCAATTTTGATGGACGGTAATCGTTTGCGCGACGAAATTGTGGCTCGTTTGGCGACCACAATCGCTGCCGCGGGGTCGCCTCCTGTTTGTTTGGCGACGGTTTTGGTGGGCGATGATGCCCCAAGCCAGCGGTACGTACGTAACAAGCATGTACAGGCCGGTAAAGCCGGCATGGTGAGCCGTAACGAGATTTTGCCGGCTGACGCGGGGCAGGCTCAGGTGGAAGATGTTGTTGGTCGTTTGGCGAATGATCCCAGCGTGCACGGTATTTTGGTGCAAAGTCCGCTACCTACGGGTTATGACGAAGAGAAGGTTTTGTCACTGATTCCGGCCGATAAAGATGTTGACGGATTGACCTCGCAGTCAATGGGTCGACTGGTCCGTGGGTTGCCGGGCCTCGTGGGGTGTACACCACTCGGCGTCATTCGTCTCTTAGAGCGATACGGCGTCGCAACTAGTGGCAAACGGGCGGTCGTGATTGGCCGTTCAACTTTGGTGGGTTTGCCACTGTCGTTGTTGTTGGCGCGTAAGGGAATTGACGCAACAGTGACGATTGCGCACAGTCGCACCGCCGATCTCATTGACGTGTGCCGAAATGCTGACATCGTGATTGGGGCAGTGGGACAAGCGCATCTGATTAACGCGGCTCATATTAAGCCAGGTGCTGCAGTCATTGATGTAGGTATTTCACGTACCGAAGCTGGAATCGTTGGCGATGTTGACTATGACGCAGTTCAGGCTGTGGCTGGGGCAATCACGCCGATGCCAGGCGGTACTGGACCGATGACGATCGCGTGCCTTCTCGAGAACACTCTGTCGGCTGCTCGGTTGCAGGGGGCGTTCCCCGTCTGATGTGAATGGGGCTTTTCCTCTATAAATCGACAAATTGGTGTCAAAGGTTGTCGTTATTGGGGCCGAGATGGCACACTTAATAGCAATGAACGCCAATTTGACTCCTAAGACCTCGGTCCTAGCTGCCTCGTTCGCGCTCGTAGTAGTAATTATCTGACGCATTCGATCACTCGAATGCGTCGTACGGCCTCCCAGATGGGGGGCCATTTCGTTTTCGGGACTCGAACCTACAAGACATAGGAACCGACATGACAGAACAGATCACTGGTGCTCAAGCGCTGATTCGGGCTCTCGAGCTCGAAAACGTTGACACCATCTTTGGTTTGCCGGGTGGATGCATTCTGCCGGCTTACGATCCGCTGCTCGACAGCCATATTCGACACATCCTTGTGCGCCATGAACAAGGTGCCGGGCATATGGCCGAGGGCTATGCCCACGTAACTGGTCGTCCCGGCGTTGCTTTGGTGACGTCAGGTCCCGCCGCAACCAACATGGTGACCCCACTATGTGATGCCTATATGGACTCGATTCCGATGATCTGTATCACAGGCCAAGTTCCCACATCTGCCATTGGTACGGACGCTTTCCAAGAGTGCGACACCGTTGGTATTACGCGCAGCGTCACCAAGCACAACGAACTGGTCATGTCGGCCGACGAGATTCCCTTGATCGTTCGTCAGGCTTTCCACATTGCAACGACTGGACGCCCTGGCCCCGTTTTGATTGACGTCCCGAAGGACTGTCTGCAAAACATGATGACGTGGTATTGGCCGACCGACGAAGAAGTTCTTGAAAGTCTTCCCGGGTATAAGCCCAACACCAAGGGTCATTCCCGCATGATCAAAGAAGCTGCGCGACTCATTCTCGATTCGAAGCAGCCAGTTCTTTATGTCGGTGGTGGCGTGTTGAAAGCACGCGCTGCAGATACTTTGCGCGAACTTGCAGAACTAATTAACACTCCAGTCGTGACTACGTTGATGGCTCGCGGCGCATTCCCCGACAGTCACCCGTTATGTCTTGGTATGCCAGGTATGCACGGCAACGCAACTGCAA
>JBIIMF010000026.1:0-15612 GCA_044338135.1 Ilumatobacteraceae bacterium
CGACCTAGGTTCGTGATTCTGACCTCGCCCACTAGACTGACGAACGAAATATGCGGGTGTAGCTCAATGGCTAGAGTTCCAGCCTTCCAAGCTGGCTATGCGGGTTCGATTCCCGTCACCCGCTCCATAGATAGCAAAATGACCCCGAGCTTGCGAGGGGTCATTTTGCTATCTATGCACTGGTCGCTCGAATCGGGAGGAGCGCAGCGACGGCTCCCGTCACCCGGGTCTTCTCAATCCGCAAGCGCAGCGACGGCTCCCGTCACGACGTGAACTGCGACAACGCTCCCGCGAGACCAGCAAGTGTTATCGGCACCATCCACCCGTCAATGACAACAACATCTCCAGAGCGCGAGTCATTTCGACAACAATCGGCAAACAACCTGTCTCGATCAATCAAACTCGAACCTTTCTTGAACGACGACAAAGCTTCACGAGCCTGATCAACGGTTTCCGGGGAAATCCTCAAAACTGATGTACCAAAAGCAATCAATCCCTCGTCAATCAACGACTTCCACGGCTCAGCAAAAGCAGTCTCGGCAATCTCCAATTCGGCAACTGGCTTACGAACCGTGTTTGAAGGTTTGGTTTGTCCAGCCGCACTCATGTCAGCAGGGTCGGCGCCGCAGGCGGCCATCAACGCAGCCAAACCAGTCATTCCAACAGTGCGTTCGAACAACTCACGGCGTCGCATTACAAACGTTCCTTCAATGTGCGAGCCAAGCGAACCGCCAAAGCAACAACAGTCAAGGTCGGATTCGAGAATCCTGCTGTCGGAAAAGCCGATCCACCGACTGCATACAGGTTGTCAATCGCATGACACTTGAGATTGGCGTCAACGACGCCGTAATCGGGGCTTTCGTGCATACGTGCCCCGCCCAAGTGATGCCCGCCACCTTCCATCGTCACAAACTCGGATGGGTCACCAAATGTCACCGGACCAAAGCCGGCCTTCATCAATTCTTTGGCTACTAGTTCAAGCGAAGTTTTGATGTCTGCAACATCTTGATCATTCACGCGCCAATCCAACCGAGCGCGCTTCGAGCCCAGGTCGTCTTTATCTGAAATAAGCGAAATACGACTCTCGGCATTCCAGCGTTGCTCGGTCCGTGCGTACAAGCCAATCACATGCGAGGACGCGCTTTTCATTGCCGATGGTCGCGACGATTCCCACAACTTTCGCAGTGCTTCTCCATGAAGCGACTCTTCAGGAATTGATTCAAGAGGTTCCATTGTGAACGACGTGTTGATCATTCCACGTTCGACTGCAAATTCTTCGTTGAGACCCAAGCCAATTTTGAATTGGGTTTTGTCAACATCGAGCGGATAATCAGTAAAGCCAACTAAGTCTTCTGGCGCGTGATCACCACACAAAACCGCGCCAACTGCACCATGCGGATGTTCAAGAAAGCCACGACCCAATGTGTCGCTTTGCTTCAAACCTTCAACGTCGTCGGCAGCGACCAGTAGTTGCCGAACATTTTCAACTCCACCACAGGCCAACACAAAACAATCTGCCGTGAGTTCAAAGTCAACACCAAGATCATTCTTGATGTGAAGTTTACGAGCCGACGTAATGCCATCTACTTCTTCAAACGAAAAGCCTTGGCAGTTCGCACCAAAGTAAATGGGAATCTCGGACTCCTGGAGTCGATAACGGTAGTAACCGCCAAAGCGGAGCTCTTTTGCGAACCGCCATACTGGTGTCGCTAAAACATCATTAGCCGGAAGCAAATTCTTCGCACCGAGGCCATTCAGCAATTCATCCGCATCAAAGACATCACGACCAAGAGTGCACACTTCCAAGGCTTGTTGGTAATCGTTTTCGAGATCTGCTCGTGCGAACGGCCAGCCATCACCAATGTCATTGGTACGTGGCCCGAAGATATTCTCTTCAAGGCGCCGACACCAACCGATCCAGTGGTTGGTCGTGCCTCCGAAATACCGCAAACGCCAAACGTCAAGGTCGGGATAAGTGAATCCGGGACCCGCCGTTACTTCACCCTTGTAACGATCTTGGGACAACTCGGTGTAATCGCGATATCCGCCTTCAAGAACGATGACTGAGAGTCCCGATTTTTCTAGTTCAAGAGCCAGAGTGATACCCGCAGCACCCGCGCCAATCACCGCGACATCACAGCGTGGCAATACTTTGCGATTGGACTTGGCGAGATCAATAAACACTGCTGTTATTCATAACAGCATGAAGCGATCAATCAAAATTTAAGAACTCCTTTTGGTCTACGCCAACGATTACCGTAAAGAGCGATGGTCCACCAACCCACTGCTCTAGTTCGTCGCCCCAGCCCACGGCTGGACGAAGGTCTCGTGACCCATATTGAACGAGTCCCGGTCGATTACGAACTGGCCCTCAAGCAATGGGCCAACTACCTAGAAGCGTTGCGGCTTTGCAAGTGGAACATCGTTGAAGTTCCCCCAGTCGACGACTGTCCCGACGGTGTGTTCATTGAAGATGCGGTCGTTATGTTCAAAGGCACGGCCATCATCACTCGACCTGCCAGTGACGCGCGCAAACCCGAAATCATCGGGGTCGAAAAGGTCGTCTCCGAACTCGGTCACCCCATCGCACGCATCGTTGAGCCCGGAACTCTTGATGGTGGTGACGTCCTCAAAGTTGACGACACGATTTACATCGGGCTTAGCGGCCGAACAAACGTAGAAGGGATCACCCAATTTGCTGCGATCGTCGAACCTCTGGGCGCAAAGGTCGTCACCGTCCCGACCACCAAGGTTCTGCATCTCAAGTCTGCCGTGACCGCATTGCCTTCCGGTGAAATCATCGGCTTTGAAGAATTTGTCGATGACTCAACGATTTTCCCAAACTTCATCGCGGTTCCTGAAGAATCAGGTTCACATGTCGTCATTGTTGGAGACAAGCGTTTATTGATGGCGGCAGATGCGCCAGAGACTGCCGAAACCTTGCGGGATTTGGGCTACTTCGTCATTGAAGTAGATATCAGCGAGTTCATCAAACTTGAAGGATGCGTGACTTGCCTGTCGGTGCGTATCCGCTGACTTCACCAAGTTCGCGAATCATGTCGTGAAAAACGAGGAGGGGTTCCTCCCACTTAGGACTCAAAAGTCCTTCAAAGTAAACGCCAGACTCAAGGTTGCATTGCACCGCTTCGCAAATGCGCACATCTTCTACGGCAACAGTTTCATTCATGGCGTGAATTCGATCAATGTCGGGCGCGTCGGGCTGAAAGAAGTATTCAAAGAACAAATCAATTTCATGATGTCCGCGCGGCAACCATCGTTCGACGACCCAACCGCCAGGAACTACGTTGAACGCAAATGACGGATATAGCCAGCCGAACATGCCAAAGACGCTGTCGCCGCGAGGCGGCATGACATGTACATTCCAGCGTCGGTCGTTGCCCAAAATCACCGAATAGTTTGAGGCATCTGCATCGCGCGCCATCTCTGGATGCACAATTGGCACATGGTAACCCTCAAGGAAGTTGTCGGCATAAGTCTTCCAATTGCACTTCACCCGACGAACTGTTCGTGAGTGAAAGACCAATTCTTCTAACGGTAAATCTACTAATGCTGTCGGAAATTGATCAAGCCATTCGGCAAGTGAACAATTGCTGGTGTCAAGAGCTGCAAAAATCATTCCGCGAAATGAGTCAACGAGAATCAATTCACGATTCATCGATTCTGTAAGAGCACTGGCAATCAATTGTCCTGATTGCGTTCGAACTACTTCGACATCAACTTCAGCGATTGACTCACTCAGCACATCACCGATTCTGGGGATATCGCAGTCATAGCCGACGTGCACCCACGAGTCACCGAACACCGATTGGCGCTCATGTTCGTAAATATCGCTGTCGATGTACCAATCTGCAGACAACGTCGGATTGGTACTCACACCTTGACACTACTTGCGTTGACCCAAGTACCTTGCCGTCACTTCGCGACTTTCTGGATCGCGCATGGCATAAACGAGCATGTCTGCATCTCCCGCGCTACGGCCAGTGCCCGCAATCTCTTCCATGACGGCATTCACCTGTTGTTTTGTTGAATGCAAAGAGTAGAGAGTTTTTGACGCAAGGTTCGTTGCTAAATCAGTCACGGCCATGTCTAGATCGCTCGCTGCGACGACCTGATTGATGAATCCGATCGCTTTGGCTTCATCAGCACCAAAGGGGCGACAAGTCAAAACAAGTTCTTTAGTGAGTGCCGGACCAATTTCTCGGACTAATCGAGGAATACCACCCCATGCCAATGGGATTCCTAAATCAACTTCCGGGATTACAAATGTCGTTTCGGTTGTGGCAACTCGCAAATCGCAAGCTGCAACGAACACCACCCCACCGCCGACGCAGTGACCATGCACCGCGGCGATAGTTAACTGGGGGACATCAGTCAATGCATTAGTTGCGAGTCGTCCAAGATCAGCGGCCAGTCGCGGAGATTCACCATCGCTCGCACTGGAGAAATCATTGAGATCAAACCCCGCACAAAATGATCGTCCGGCACCAGAGAGAATGACGACACGAATATCTTCACGAAGTTTGAGCCAGGCGCCGAGTTCAACAATCTCGCTCATCAACTGGCGCGACAACGCATTGAGTTTCTCGGGTCGATTGAGAGTGACCCGGCCGACACGACCCTCAACTTCAACAACCAGTGTCTTGAATAGCGGTTGATCAATCATTAGAGAACTCGTCGAACAGCTTGAATCTTGCTGGCACTCGGCAGATTTGAGATTCGAACTGAGCCGCCGGTGTACGGAGCTTCAATCCATTGAGTTGCACTGATCGCTATACCAACATGGCTGATCTGCGTCGTATTCTTTGTTGAGTACGTGAACACCAAGTCACCGGCTTGAATACCTACCGACTTCCAATCAATGGCAGTACCAAGTTTCGATTGAAGCAAGCTTTGGTGCGGCAACGAAACTTTCACCTGAGCGAATGCCGCCTTAGTGAGTCCTGAACAGTCATACGAGTTCGGACCGGCAGTGGCAAATGCATACGGCTTGCCAACTTGGGCCCTAGCGAAATCAAGCACGGTCTGAAGACGTGATGGCACTGCATGAGTCGCTGCAGTCGTTGAAGCAGTCGTTGCTCCTTCTGGGAGCTTCACTACTTGGCCTGGCCGAATCACACTCTTCTTGGTGAAACCGTTCACTGCCAAGAAGGCCGACAAAGAAACCTTGGCTTTTGCAGCAATACCGCTCAACGAGTCATTCTTGACAACTGTGTACGTCGCACTGCTTGCGATTGCGGGAGCAGCAGCGACAACAGCGCTTTTGACAGAAACTGTCACGACTACTGCAGCATCTGGAAGCTTGATGACTTGGCCCGGCAAGATAACGCTGCTCGACTTAAACCCGTTAACTGCGAGCAAATCATTGAATTTCACTTTGGTTTTGCTAGCGATGCCAGTCAACGAATCATTCTTAACAACAACGTACGTCAATCCAGCCGTCGCGGTTGCCGATGACGAGTTAGTCGTCTTTGATTTTGAATCGGCGAGTGCACCAGGAACACCGACAAAACCAAGCATGATTGCCGAGCACAATGACACTGCAAGTGTCTTGCCCAATGTTTTGACGCTTCGCTTCACGGGTTTTTGTATCGGACCCGTTCAGAAAGAACTTGAATTATTACTGCAAAATAACACTGTGAGCAGGGTTTTTGCCCCGCAGAGATCTAGTCGCGAATCTTACGATCCATGTTTTCGTGATACAGCGCGATCTTGAATTCGCGCTCAGAGAGAATCTGCTCAGTAAATGCACTCGACTTCTTCGTACGAGTCATTTGGTCATAGACAGCGATGTCCTCGCCAACGACACCCTTAAGTACTTCCCAGTGAGCCATGGTCTTTTTGTAGTACGAAGCGTATTCAGGATCGCTCAGATCACCAGGGTAAATGAGTTCCCAACACAAGAATTTCGTACGTTCCACGCTCAAAGGAATGGGCTGGAAGACCTGAAGATGTTCGGGGTTGCAATTGAACACCGTGTTGGGGAACACCACATAGTGACAAATTGAATTCTGATGATGATCGTATGAGTCGCTACTCAATTCATCGAGCGACGCCGGCCGTGGTACAAAACACATGAAGTTGTCACCAGTGACATGGAACGAGGCAAATCGCGTCGCTTTGGTGAACTCTGGCGGCGAATGATGCAACTCAGTAACGTGATAAATCTCGTTAAACCCGTCAACGATCGTTTTGTAGTTGATTGGGACATCCCATTCAACGACTTCATGAAGAATCATGACTTCCATTTTGAATGCACCGAGGTCACTGGAGATATCTGGCCCGATTGATTCGAGCAACGGCACGGCCTTTTCCGGTCCGGCCATGTTGATCCACACCCAACCGCCCCACTCGCCTACCGCAACTGGTATCGCGCCAATGTCAATGACATGGTCCGGACCAAAATCTTCACGCTCGGGAATACCGACCAACTTGCCTTTCGTGTCGTAGACCCAGCCGTGATACGGACAAGAAAAGCGGCGCGCGCCGCAACCGGTCTTTTCTGCAACAATCGCTGGACCACGATGGCGGCACACATTATGGAAAGCCGATAATGAACCATCGGCTTGCCGAACCACAACAATGCTTTCGTCATGACCTTCATAAGTGATCCAGTCACCAGAATCTTGCACTTGCGCACTACGACCAGCGATCATCCAATGACGACCAAGCACTCGCTCACGTTCAAGTTCAAAACGAGTTGTATCGCGATAGACACTCGCGTCCATCACACTCGGACCAAAATCGGGAAGCGCCCGAACAGATGGACCTAGACGAGCTGGCAATTCTCCTCGTACTGGAATATGAACCATCATGACCCCGTTTCTTCCCTCTATTTCTACCAAAAATGCTGAGGTGGCAACGACTGCTACGCCCCTGCAAAGTCCACTATGGCAACATAGAAAGGTGACGTTCTCGAACCAAGCCGTGCGACTCCACGGGGTGTACGACGCCACAGGAACAACTGCCGGCGAAATCGCCTACTTTCTACGTCGCACTTTTTTGAACCAGCATTGCTCTCTCTGCGACATTACTCATTCCACTTTTTCTCGCCGACCCACTTGGGACAGTTGCGTCACCGACCTCGGGATCGAATTTCATCTACATCATCGCAATGACGTTCCAGCAACGGTTGCTGCCGCTCTCGGATACAAGACACCATGTGTCGTTTGCGAGTACGAAGATGGCTCACATGCGTTGCTCGTTAATTCAAACGAGCTCGCTTCATGCAAAAACTCTCCCGAACAGTTAATGAACCTCATATTCACTAAATTTGCAGACAAGACAGAAGGCTGAATTCTCCCATGAAAGTTATTGCTGGCATGAGCGACCGAATTCCGCTCAACGAAATAGGAAAGTACGCCCAGCACGTCGAGAACCTCGGTTACGACATTTTGCACATTCCCGAGACAGTCCACGACTCAATGGCCGTTGCGCTATTGGCACTTGAGCACACCACAACTTTGAGGGTTCAGACCAGTCTCACTTTGGCATTCCCGCGAAGCCCCATGTTGCTCGCTCTCCAAGCCTGGGACCTGTCGCAGATGAGCGCAGGACGTTTCGACCTCGGGCTTGCAACTCAAATTAAGCAAAACATTGAAGGACGATTCGGAATTCCGTGGTCATCACCCATTCGCAAGATGAACGACTACGTCGTCGCAGTGAAAACCGCTTGGAATAGTTTCACCACTGGTGATCCATTCATCGTTGACACCGAGCATTACCGCATGAATCGACTTCAGCCGTTCTTCAACCCAGGACCACTTCCCCACGTAGGTCCTCAATTACTTCTCGGTGGAGTCAATGACAATGCAATACGCCTTGCGGGCGAAGTAGCCGATTGGTTTGTGACACACCCCACCAACTCGCATCCACGTTTTCTACGCGACCGCGCTTTGCCACGACTAGCCGAGGGTATTAACTCAGCACAACGGGTAGCCAACGATGTTCACGTAGCAATTGCAATTCCCTACATCACGGGCCCTACTCAAGCATTGGTTGACCAAAGTCGCGAGGCCCAACGAGCAGTGTTGGGCTTTTTGTACTCAACGCCCGCCTATCGTCGAACTCTCGAGCTCTTTGGCTGGGACGATCTCGGGGCTCGGCTGCAAGCCATGACCCGCGGTGGTGATTGGTCTCAACTCGGTCAACTGATGACCGATGAAGTTCTTGATGCGCTTATCCCCTCGGGGACTTGGGATGAACTTCCTGCAGTCATCAATGATTGGTTCGGCGGATTAGTCGACGCTGTTCTCATTCAGCCATCAGATACCTACGACGACGAGTTTGCCCAACTCATTCAACGGGTTAAGACGATTGAATCACGACTGAACATTGTCTGATGTCTTCGGTGCGCTAACGACAAGAAGCGAGTGAGACTCAGTCGTCTCATTTTGAAGCCTCAAATAGGTTGACCCCCAGATAATCCAAACAGTTACTCGGCATTATTTCTGCTCGCGCAGATACCCTCAACCGCATGAGTACCAATCCGGGTGCCAACTCAAGTTCTTTGACTGACCCCCAAACGCCGTTGTGCGTTCTCGGCGACTTTGCTTGGGACGTGCTCATTCGCACCAACTCTGAACTTCTGCGCGGTGGCGACACCTTTGGCGAGGTCATGTTGACTCCCGGTGGAAGTGCAGCCAATGTTGCGGTGTGGGCCAGTCGATGCGGAATGAATACTCGGTTCGTCGGCAAGATCGGGCGCGATCGTTTCGGACAACTCGCCCAAGAAGATCTTGAGCGCGAAAAAGTCATTGCCCACCTAGTTGAAACCGAAGCACACTCAACCGGATCGGTTGCGGTGTTCGTTGATCACACTGGACAACGTTCAATGGTTTCGGGTCACGGAGCCGACTTCTATCTCATGTCGAGCGAGTTACCAGTTGAAGCAATTTCTTCCGCACAGCACTTGCACCTCACCGCTTGGTCGTTCTTCACTGACCCACCCCGTTCGGCAGCCCGTAAAGCTGCGCGCATTGCTCGCGAGCACGGCGCAACAGTTTCATTTGATCCAGGATCATTTCAGATGATTCAAGAAATGGGTGTCAAGAATTTCTTGGCAGTCACGACCGACCTCAATTTCGACATCGTGCTCCCGAACAAAGAAGAGGGTCAAGTGCTCACGGGCTGTGACGAACCTTTAGCAATCGCCGAAGGACTCACCAAGATCTTTCCCGGTGCACTCATCGTTTTGAAGCTTGATGCTGAAGGTGCGCTGTTGTACGACAACGGAAAAGCAACGCATATTCCGCCAGCCACCAACAACCTTGTTGACGCGACAGGCGCTGGCGATTCATTCGCTGGATCATTCTTGGCCCACTATCTCGTCAACAAGTCAGCCGTTGATGCGGCACGATTCGCAACCACAATTTCTGCCTGGGTCATCGAGCACATCGGCGCACGTCCTTCGGCTGATGCGCGACTCAAAACAGTTCTCGGCGCTCGCCAGAAATAGTCACCGCCAATCGGCGTTTGCCTAGGATGACGGCATGGAACTTGGAATCATCGGTCGTCGGGCACTCGTTACCGGAGGTTCTAGCGGCTTAGGGCTTGCTACCGCCCGAGCGTTGGCTACCGATGGGGTCAGCATCGTCATCGCGTCTCGATCGGCAGAAAAGCTAGCCATCGCAAAAGAATCAATACACCCAACGCATGGAGCGACCGTTCACACCGTCGTCGCCGATGTGAGCGATCTAGAACAAGTCAATTCCTTGATTGAACAAAGCAACAAACTTCTTGGCGGAATTGACATTCTGATTGCTAACGCCGGCGGTCCTCCCCCAGGAACATTTGCATCAACACCAATTGAGGCATACGACTTCGCTTTGCGGCTAAACCTGGTGTCGAGTGTGGCGATGTGTCAAGCGGTTGTACCTGCGATGCAAAAACAAAAGTGGGGACGTATTCTTGCGATCACATCAACTTCGGTTCGCGAACCAATTGATCGCTTGATTTTGTCGAACACTGCACGCGCTGGTCTAACCGGCTTCTTGAAGACTTTGGCTCGCGAAGTCGCTCAAGATGGAATCACGGTCAACTCAATTCAGCCAGGTTTACATCTCACCGATCGACTCGCGTCGCTATACCCCGATCCCGATGCTCTCGCAGCCTCAATTCCCGCAGGTGTCGTTGGCGATCCCGATGATTTTGGCCATGTTGCCGCGTTCATGTGTTCAGAACACGCCAAGTTCATGACCGGCGTTGGTTTACCGCTCGACGGCGGGGCGTTACACGGGCTGCAATAAACAGTCGCTGTTGAGATCACCAGTATTTGGCAAGCAATTCAAGACTGCGCACTCGCGCTGAAGTCTCGTAGGCAACAGCCGTGACCATTGCTTCGTTAGCGTTGACACGTTCAACCAGTTGATGAAGTTGGTCAGCAACATGTTCGCCATTGCCCACAATGCGACTTGAAGGCATTCGTTCGGCCTCGGCAATATCAGGGTGGTCGGCGGCATCTTGCGCCGAAGGCAATGGCAAGAAGCGACCGGTGCGACGCAGATAACCCGTGAGTCGCGACGATTTTGCGTGCCATAAAGCTTCTTCGTCAGTGTCGGCCGCCAAAACATTGGCAGTGACAATCATGTATGGCTCGCTCAAAATATGTGATGGGACAAAACGCGAACGATAGATCTCCGCTGCTTCAAATGTTCCGCCCATATCGAAGTGATGAGCAAAACCAAAAGGCAATCCCAACTTGGCCGCAAGATGTGCGCTGTACCCACTTGAACCAAGCAAAAAGATTCTTGGGTACGACGATGCCGCAGGTGTCGCTTTGAAATGGTCGCCAATCTTCGTATCAAAACGACGATCACCCAAAAGATCCATCAATTCAAATAAGTCATTGGGAAAATCTTCGGCGCCAAGTGCGCCTTCAGACCCTCGTACTGCTGCCGCAGTTCTTTGATCGGTTCCGGGCGCTCGACCAATACCAACATCGATTCGTCCCGGATGGAGAGCCTCAAGCATCGCGAATTGCTCGGCAACAACCAATGGTGCGTGGTTAGGCAACATGACTCCACCCGAACCCACGTTGATTCGCGATGTCACCGCGGCCAAGTGTCCAATAAGCACAGGCGGCGCAGTGCACGCAACGCTGGGCATGTTGTGATGTTCTGCGACCCAAAACCGTTCGTATCCACAAGCGTCGGCGCACTGTGCCAATGCTGTCGTCTGAGCTAAAGCATCACCGCTTGACGCACCTTCACGGAGAATTGACAGGTCAAGAACCGATATCGGCACTCCCTGTCGTTGAGTCATCTCAGTTTTCAGACTGCAGCATTTGCAGCCGCACGACGAACCGCCGCAACGACTTCGTCGGCTGGAGCACCAGGACCGAGAATTTCTGCAATTCCTGCTGCCTTCAACTCAGCAACATCGCCGTTCGGCACGATTCCACCAATCACAACTGGAATATCGACGCCACGGGCACGGATCGCAGCAACGACGAGCGGCGCAAGGGTCATGTGAGCACCAGACAACATCGAGAGACCTACGACATCAACGTCTTCGTCAACAGCAGCTGCTGCAACTGTTTCAGGAGTCTGGAAGAGACCGGTATAGATGACTTCGATTCCGGCGTCGCGCAACAAGCGAGCGACAACCTTGACTCCACGGTCATGACCGTCAAGACCAACCTTGGCAACAAGAACTCGTAGTGAAGTGTTTTCAGTGTTCATTAGATTGTGGGTACCTCGACGTGGCGGCCGAAGACTCCAGCCATGGTGTTCATCATTTCGCCAACGGTGGCGTACACATTCGAAGCATCAATCAATGCTGGCATCAAGTTGACTTCGGTATCGACCGCATCCTTAGCCAATCGATCCAGCGCATCTTGTACAGCTACTTCGTTGCGGTCTTGCTTCACGGCCGACAAACGCTCACGCTGCTTCTTTTCATCGGCATTGGTGATCTTAAGGGTGTCCATCTGGTCCTCTTCGTTACCTTCAAGGAACTTGCTCACACCAACAATGGTGCGCTCGCCTCGGTTGAAAGCCCGCTCGAGATCGTACGCGCTGTCGGCAATACGACCTTGGAACCAGTTCTCGTCAATTCCAACGATGCAACCCTCAAGCATTGAGCCATGGCCCATTTCATCGATCTTCGCAAAAATCTCTTCAGCGCGACGTTCCATTTCGTCGGTGAGTGCTTCGACGTAATACGAACCACCTAGTGGGTCGGCGACATGTGCAACATTGGTCTCATAAGCAATGACTTGCTGAGTACGCAAAGCAATACGAGCCGAACGTTCGGTTGGCAAGGCCAATGCTTCATCCATTGAATTGGTGTGCAGTGACTGCGTTCCACCAAGCACACCGGCAAGAGCTTCGATCGCAGTTCGCACAATGTTGACTTCGGGTTGCTGAGCAGTCAACGACACGCCAGCGGTCTGAGTATGGAATCGCAATTGCATCGAACGCTCGGTTGTCGCGCCGTAACGCTCTTTCATCCAACGCGCCCAAATGCGACGAGCCGCGCGGTACTTCGCGATCTCTTCAAAGAAATCGATGTGAGCGTTGAAGAAGAATGACAAACGCGGCGCAAAGGCATCAACGGGCAATCCGGCCTGGCGAGCCAACTCGACATAAGCGAATCCGTTGGCCAACGTAAATGCCAATTCTTCAGCAGCCGTCGAACCAGCTTCACGAATGTGATATCCCGAGATAGAAATTGAGTTCCAACGCGGCATTTCGGCTGCCGTGAAAGCCACGGTGTCTCGCACGAGACGCATTGATTGACGTGGAGGGAACACGAACTCTTTTTGAGCCTGGTATTCCTTCAAGATGTCATTTTGCAAAGTACCACCCAACTTGGCACGGGGCACTCCGGCATTTTCGGCTTGGGCCACAAACATCGCGAGCAAAACTGCGGCTGGCGAGTTAATCGTCATCGATGTTGTGATGCTTCCGAGATCAATATCGGAGAACAAGTCACTCATGTCGGCAAGAGTGTCAATCGCAACGCCACAACGTCCGACCTCACCAAGTGACATTGGGTCGTCAGAGTCGAGACCGAGAAGTGTTGGCATGTCGAATGCCGTCGAGAGTCCGTCACCGCCCGACTTTAAAATCTCTTTGAATCGCTGATTGGTATCAATCGCGGTACCGAATCCAGCAAACATCCGCATCGTCCACAACTTTGAGCGATACATCGACGCGTATGGTCCTCGCGTGTACGGATAGACACCCGGAAAGTCGCCATCTTCGGGACCGTAAACCGGTTCGAGCGGAATGCCCGACATCGTTTGATAGTTCTCATCACGAACTTTCGACTCGTCGAAAGCCTTTTGCCATTGTTCACGGGGATTCGTCACGCCTCTATTCTGACGACTGCCAACCCATTTCCCCCACTTGAAGCCCAATTAGAACGGCTTCAGTTGCCAATTTCACGCTCGGTGCGCTCGCTCTGAGGCAATGCGCACTCGGCGGTTCCCCCTGGCATTCGGTCGCGGTTCTTTGCTACCCATCGGTAAGCAACTCCAGCGATCTGTTTGATACCAGGCAACAGCATCAGATAGCCCAATATCGCCCAACCCTTTTTGCCGTAGATCAAAATACGAGCGACCGCGACATGTGCCGATGTCACCCGACCACCTTCAATGAACTGAACCGCGGTTTCGCATTGCTCTTGGGTCAGACCCAATTCGGGCAAGTTAGATCTTTGCCACGGCTGGATACGGGGGTGGCGACGAATTCGGCGTTCAATGAATCGCACGCTGCTCGTACAAAACGCGCAGTCGCCGTCGAAAATCAGAAGGGCTTCTGCCTCAACATCCGCCGCCACGTTCATGACCTCAGTGTGCCACCGATTAGGCACTGATCCTCAAGGTCTGAATCTGGAATGGCGCAAGCTGCACAGCAATGATTCCATCATTAATCGAAATCGATGGTGAGTCCAACGGCTCTTCAAGGGCATTGCATTGCACAGCAACTCCCGAAGATCGCGAGATACTCATTGTGCCCGCAGTACTTGCTCCCCTTGTCTCCCAAAGTCTGATGACAAGATCTCCCGAGCCATCATCAGCCATCTTCATCACGCTGATCATGGCCCCCCTCACATCAAGCCGTACTCCAGAACTAATGGCTGCTGGCGTCCCCGACAGCAATCGATATGGGTGAGCAATCTTGGCACTTTCAATTTCAATGGCTTCGACATCACCAGGACATTGGTCGAGATATAGCGACCACTCCACGCGCTGACGTCCGATATCGGCCTGTGGGTCGGGAAATTTTGGTGACCGAAGCAGAGTTAACGCTAAGGCATTTCCACGAATGTCGTATCCACGCGGGCCATCAGCCAAAATCGCCACGCCACACCCTGGTTCACCGACGTGTACATACCGATGAGCACAAACCTCAAACTTGGCGATGTCCCATGACGTGTTGTGGTGGCGGGGACGCCGAACATGTCCAAATTGCGTTCCACATGTTGCTTCACGCGCCAAAACTTCGGTCGGCAGAATCATCTGTAAACGACGTTCTGCCTCTTTCCAATCAGCGTCAAGCGCCACATCGAGTCGTGACGAGCCCGCAACAAGCGACCATCGCACTTGAAACTTTGATAACTCTGTTGCGAAATCGGCAACAATCACGACTCGAAGGTCAGACGCCGTTTCAACACGCGGGCCCTTCACCGTGCGTACCGGAATCTCTGGCGAATTCGCATCAGCCATATCAATATCCCAGGCGTCATACTCGGCGGGCGTGTCTTGCCGCAATACGAACGCACTACAACGACTCGCACCTAAAAGCGAACGACCCGACCGACAATCACGTAGTTCGCTGATTTCACCCAACTTGTTCCACGCCGCGTGAATGATTCCGTTGGAGATTGCAAGTTGATTCTCGTCTTGGTCAACTGACACTGGCACAACTTGCGAGGGAACCTCAGTCAAGAATTGTTGAGTACCAGATAGTGCCAAAACGTCGATCCAGCGCGCTTCGCCGTTGACATCGACAATGCCCGAAAGTGGAACCGGAGCAGGGTTCATCAACCAGGTTGAGCCATCGGTACGTGGATTAAGTACCGAGTCCAAGAGTTGACCAACCTCATGAGCGACTGCAGCATGCTCGGCCTCCGCATCGTCGTGCACCCAGGCAATTGATGAGCCTGGAATAATGTCGTGGAACTGTTGAGTCAGAACTCGCTGCCATAGTCCATCAAGTTCGTCAACTCGTTGACCCGACACTGCCGACCAAACCTCTAGTTCATGCAACAGGCGTTCGCTGTTTCGGTTGCCCTGCTTCGTACCGAGTTGTGAACTGTAGGTTCCGCGATGCTTTTCAAAATACATTTCGCCAACCCAGGTTTGAGCCTGCTCACCATATTCTTGCTCGGCATCAGCAAAGAAGTTTCTAATCTTTCCAAACGAAACTTTAGGAACACCTTCAAGATTGTTCGCCAACCTGCCGCGGTCAATCATGGTTTGGGTTGGCCCACCACCGCCATCACCATGACCATATAAAACGAGCGAACGATTCGCGCCAACATGATCGGCAAAGTTCTTTTCAGCGAACCTCAATTGTGAAGGCGTCAGCAGGGCGTTGTACGTATCAACCGGACTGAAGTGAGTGAATACGCGAGTGCCATCAA
>JBIIMF010000094.1:0-4628 GCA_044338135.1 Ilumatobacteraceae bacterium
GGCGTCACATATGAAACTTGCCGAATGGCAGCGCGCCACTGGCCGCTGAATACGATGAAGGTATGACTGGTCCACTTTCAGGTTTTCGTATTGTAGAAATCGCCGGCATCGGGCCTGGCCCATTTGCGGCCATGATGTTGTCCGACATGGGCGCCGAGGTGATTCGCGTTGAGCGAGCCCAGGCTGTGCGTGGCCCGGCTCCTGATGGTCCGGCCTTTGACATCTTGCAGCGTGGTCGCCAAAACATTGCAATCGATCTCAAGAACCCCGAAGGTGTCGAGACCTTGCTGAAGCTTGTTGAATCAGCCGACGCATTGATCGAAGGATTCCGACCAGGTGTCATGGAGCGACTCGGCATCGGCCCCGATGTGTGCATGGCCCGAAACCCGAAGTTGGTGTTTGGTCGCATGACGGGCTGGGGTCAGACAGGCATGTATGCGCAAGCTGCCGGTCACGACATCAACTACATCTCGCTTGCGGGTGCCTTGGCGCACTTCGGTCGCGCCGGAGAAGGCCCAGTGCCCCCAATGAACATGGTCGGTGACTTCGGCGGAGGCGGAATGTTCTTGGCCTTCGGAGTGGTATGTGCATTGCTCGAAGCAAGCAAGAGCAACAAGGGTCAGGTTGTTGATGCAGCAATGGTTGATGGCACCGCAGTTTTGATGACGATGTTCTGGGCGTTCTCGCAAATGGGTGTTCACGATGAAAATGCGCGTGGTACCAACCTGCTCGACACCGGAGCGCACTTCTACGACGCGTACGAATGCAAAGACGGCAAGTACATCTCAATTGGCTCTATCGAAACGCAGTTCTACGCACAGTTGCTGCAGCTCACCGGACTTGATTCCGACCCCGAGTTCGCCAAGCAAATGGACAAGTCGCAGTGGCCACATTTGAAGAAGCGCATTGCTGAAGTCTTTAAGTCGAAGACTCGCGATGAATGGTGCGCAATTATGGAAACAACCGATGTGTGTTTCGCGCCAGTACTCACGATGAGCGAAGCAGCAGCGCACCCGCACAACGTTGAACGCAACATGATCATTGATGTCGCTGGAACGAAGCAGCCGGCTCCGGCTCCACGATTTTCGCGCACAGTTCCTTCAGTTTCACGACCACCAGCGCACCCCGGTCAGCACTCACGAGAAATCCTTGAAGGTTGGGGCTTTGCCACAACCGAGATTGAAAAGTTGTTGGCTTCGGGAGCGGTTGTTGACGCGTGAGCACACTTGTTTGTTTTCACGCGCATCCTGATGATGAATCAATAGCAACAGGTGGATCTATCGCCCGTGCCGCCGCTGAAGGTCATCGCGTTGTTCTCGTAATGGGCACTGATGGTCGGCACGGCGAAACCCCCGCCGATCTTGCTGAAGGCGAATCGTTGCAAGATCGTCGCAAGGCAGAAACCGAACGCTCAGCCGAAGTTTTGGGTGTTAAAAAGGTGTATTGGTTGGGTTATTACGACAGCGGTATGACTGGTTGGCCGCAAAATAATGAGCCGAACTCATTCATCGGTGCCGATGTTGAAATTGCTGCTCAGGCGTTGGTCAAGATTTTGCACGACGAACAAGCCGATGTTTTTACCTGCTACGACTGGCACGGCGGTTACGGTCATCCTGATCACATTCAAGTTCATCGTGTCGGGCATCGTGCTGCTGATATCGCCATCGCAAATGGTCAAAAAATTCGAGTGCTTGAATCAACCATGAATCGCACGCGCATCGCAGAAATGATGAAGCAGCTTGGTGGGGGAGACTTTGACCCCGAAGCCCCGGCCGATGATGGAAATCCGTTCGGAACTTTGCAAGACGAAATCACTATGTCTGTTGACGTGAGTGACTTTGTTCAGGTGAAGCGCTCATCGATTATGTGTCACGCGAGCCAAGTCACTGATAGCAGCATGTTCTTGCAGATGCCACCCGAAACTTTTGCAGTTGCGTTCGGTGAAGAGTTCTTCATCGAAGTTGGTCAACCCGGTGGTGCGCCAAGGGGTTGGTTCATGTGAGTCGTATTTACATGGTGCGACATGGCCGCGCTGCTGCCGGTTGGGATACCGACGTTGATCCTGGTCTCGATGAGATTGGTCAGCAACAGGCAGAGGCGACGGCAACCCGCTTGGCTGTTCTGCCGAAGGTGCGCTTGGTTTCAAGCCCGATGAAGCGTTGTCAAGAGACGGCAAGTTACTTGTCAGCTAAGTGGTCAAACGCGGCAGTGGGCATCGAACCCTTGGTAACAGAGATACCTTCACCGGACGGATACGGACTTGGCGAGCGCATTGATTGGTTGCGTGCAGCTATGGCCGGTACGTGGGGTGCTCTCGGTTCGCCATATACCGATTTTCGAGATGACGTTGTTCGGTATGTTGCGCAGAGCACAGCGGACACCGTGATTTTTAGTCACTTCATCGCCATCAATGCGGTGATCGGGTCATGTCTTGGCGACGACCGTTTGGTGATTGACAGTTTGGACAACGCGTCGGTAACAGTATTTGAAACGACATCTGAAGGTGGCTTACGGCTCATCGAACGAGGCAATCAAGCCGACACTCTGATCCGCTGATCGGGCAGACTGTAGATATGCGTACGCGTCATTCAATTCGTTCGGTAGCAGTAGCCACGATTCTTGGGACAGTGGTCGTTGCGTGTGGTGGTGGCGACTCGTCAAGTGAGACCCTGGCTCCGTTGCCAACGACAGCGACGACGATTCCCGAATCTACTCTGGCGCCAATGTCAACATCAGTTGCGCCAGAGTCCTCAACAACGAGCACATCGAGTTCAACATCGACAACCGTTTCGCCCGCTGAACAATTGGTATTGCGTGAAGATGGTTTGGGTGAGGTGTTGTTCGGCGTCGATGCCGACCAGATGATCGCGTATGTGACGCAACTTTTAGGAAAGCCAAGTTCAGACTCGGGAATTGTTGGCCCAGTTTCCGAATTTGGTTCGTGTTCCGGAACTCAAGTGCGCGGTGTGCGCTGGGGTGATTTGTTGCTGATGTTCGGAGATGAGAGCGAAGTTGCTCGAGGACGTTTGCATTTCTATTCGTGGACCTATGGGCCAGTGCAAGGTACTGCACCAGTTCCGATGGGACCGGTCACCGATGGCGATATCACGCTCGGCTCAACCGTTACCGAGATTTTGAAGGTTTATCCAACTGCCGAGATCTTTAACGACGACATTTTGGGTATGGGCTTTGAGATTGATCGCACTTTGGTGGGAACGCTCAGTAACGATTCTCCGAATGGTGTCGTGATCTCGATGACCGGTGGCGTCGCCTGTGCGACCTGAGGCCTGAGCAACTAGGGTCAATGAAGTCATGAATGCTTTGATGTTGGCCGATCTCCACGAATCGTGGGCCTGGTTCGTCATCATTTCGAACGGCTTGGCTGGCTTATGGTCTTTGGGCGCTCACAAGATTGAGTCGCTGCGCACACGAGCGTTGTGGTGGTTTACGTTGCTCGCCGAACTCACCATGTTTGTGCAGGTCATCCTGGGTGTGATTTTGGTGAACAAATACAAACGCGAATTTCCCGAGTTTCACGCCTTCTACGGATTCGTCGGCATCATTGCGATCGCGATTATTTACTCGTACCGCAATCAGATGAAGCACAAGTTGTATTTGCTGTACGGCTGCGGCGGACTGTTCGTGATGGGCCTCGGAATCCGCGCCCTCCTCGTCGGCCAAGTGTCCTAATTCCGCCACTTTGGAATATGGCTACCGCTAGGCGGTAGCCATATTCCAAAGTGGGTGAAAAGCGACAGTTAGAGGGCGGAGGCGAGGGTGTCGAGTTGCGCAGTCAACTTCGCCGGCAACTTGGGACCGAACTGCGCATAGTGATCCTTGATCTGGGGGATCGCGGCCTTCCATCCATCAGAATCAATCGACAACAACGCCTTCATGTCGGCATCATCAATCTTGAGGCCAGCAACATCAAGCGAACCTTCGGCGGGCAACATGCCGATCGCAGTTTCAACGGCACCAACGGTTCCGGCGACACGTTCAAAGACCCACTTCAACACACGACTGTTTTCGCCGTATCCAGGCCACAAGAAGCGACCGTCTTCGTCACGGCGGAACCAGTTCACAAAGAAGATCTGCGGCAACTTGGCTGCATCGGCCTTGGCGCCAACTGCGAGCCAGTGTGCAAAGTAATCGGCCATGTTGTAACCACAGAACGGCAACATTGCCATCGGGTCAAAGCGCAAGTTGCCAACGGCGCCCTGCTGAGCAGCGGTGGTTTCCGAGGCCATGATCGAACCCAAGAACACGCCGTGTTCCCAGTTAAATGCCTGAGTCACCAACGGAACAGTGGTGCGTCGACGTCCACCGAACAAGATGGCCGAGATCGGCACACCTGCGGGGTCTTGCCATTCGGGGGCTGCCGATGGGCACTGCGAAGCGGGCGCAGTGAATCGAGCGTTCGGGTGAGCAGCCGGGGTCTCGGTCTCGGGAGTCCAAGCATTGCCCTTCCAGTCGGTGGCGCGGGCCGGAGCGTCTTCTGACATTCCTTCCCACCACACGTCGCCATCTGAAGTGAGGGCGGTGTTCGTGAAGATGCTGTTGCCCCACAAGGTGTGCATGGCATTGGCGTTGGTGTCGTAACCAGTTCCGGGGGCAACACCAAAGAAACC
>JBIIMF010000095.1:0-4610 GCA_044338135.1 Ilumatobacteraceae bacterium
TGGATTCTCGTACTACGTCGTCGGCAGGGGAGGAGTGCTCGGCGATGTTGACGCCTCAGTTGTCGTCTCAGCGTTTGCCTTCTTTGCACCAAACCTCATTCGTTCATTGTGGGAGGCCGGTGTCGTCCTTGAAGGCGCCCGCAAAGCCTCAGATCGCTACGCACTGGCATGTGCCCAGTGGGGACGGCAACGACTCGGCACATTCGCCCAAGCTGAAAGGCTCGCCGAACTTTTGGCCACCGTCGTTGATCAGGCTGATCCAAGCGGACTCGCACTCTTTGCTGGTTGGCAGACCCAAGCTCGTGTCGACGACGCACTTGGTCGTTGCTACCAACTACTGCATGTTTTGCGCGAACTTCGAGGAAGCGTGCATATTGTCGCGATTGTTGCGCAAGGCATCACTCCGCTGGAGGCGTTACTCGTCAATCCGGGGTCAGCCGGAGAGGCTCAGGCAAAGAAATTCGGCTGGGATGGCGAATTCCCCGATGCTGAATCCTTACAAGCGGCCTTCGCTGCAGCAGAAGAAGTCACGAATGCTCTCATGGCCCGCCATCTTGATGTTTTGTCGGCAGGCGAACAAAACGAACTCATTGCTTTAGTGACTGAAGTTCACGACATCATCAGTCGTTAACACCAAAACAAAAAGGAAAAATCAGGAACGGTTGGCTTTAAGTTCTTCGTAGTCAGCGATCGCGGTGAGTTGAGCTCCCAGAGTCGCATCAACCCAGCGACTACCGGCACCAATGATCTTGTCGTAACTGGCCTGCGGTCCAGCCAACTGACCGGTGAAGTGCGGAATCACTTGTTCGGCGAAGAGTTCATAACTCCGCATGGTCTGATGCCAGTCAGCCATGTCGGCTCCCATGAATAGGTAGCAACCAAATCCGCCAGTCTTTTCTTGCAGTCGTTCAATTTGCGCAATCGCCATGTCAGGGGTGCCGATCACCATGCGACCTGATTCATTCGCTTGATCAATGAAGTCGTCAATGTCAGTGGGCGGGGGAGGACCATTGGGATCACCCAACGGAATGATGTGGCCGAGATAGTCCCAGATCCATTGCAATCCGTAACGGCAATTTTCGCGGGCCTTTTCCACAGTTTCCGCGATATGCATCGGACCCATGAGCCGAGCTTTCGAACGATCAACGACATGACCATGACGTTCTGCTTCGTCTTCCCATACTTTGAGGTTGTAATCGAGCATCTGAAACGCTGCTGGTTCGGTCGCAGCGATCGAAATCAATCCAACTCCGTACTTACCGGCCAACTTTGAACCAGACGGCGAAACTGACGACGCGACAGCGATATCAAAATTGCTGTACGGCTTGACTTGCAACACCGCTTCGTTGCAGGTGTACCAATCAGTTTGCTCGGTGACAGTTTCGCCACGGAACAAACGCATCATCACATCGAGCGACTGTTCCATTCGCGGGCGCTGAGTCATCGGGTCAATGCCCAACATGTGTGCATCCGATGTCAATTGTCCGGGGCCAGCACCGAACATCATTCGCCCACGGGTGAGGTGGTCAAGCATCACGATGCGATCAGCCAACATGAATGGGTGATGGTAGGGAAGTGAATTCACTCCAGTTCCGAGCTTGATGTATTTGGTTCGCTCGGCAGCAGCCGCAATCATCACTTCAGGAGAAGCAATCAGTTCTGATCCGGCCGAGTGATGTTCGCCGATCCAGGCTTCGTGATAGCCAAGTTCATCAAGGTGCTCAAGCAATTTAAGATCTCGTTGAAGAGCGAGCGTGGGGTTAACACCCGTCTTGTGCATGGGTGGCATGAAGATTCCGAAGCGAAGACTCATGTCAAATTACTAACACACTCAGCTTCACTCAATCGTGCCGTACGCACCCACCGAGCCTGTTGAGCCGGCATCTTGAACCTTAGCGACAGCATGACGAAGATCAACGATGAATTCTTCAATCACTTGATGGTGAACAGCGTTGACTGTGCAATGTAAAGAGTCGGGAGGGGCTTGTCTGTCGACATACCAACCAGTTTTTGCTAGTTCATCAGCCACTGCGAACACATCAAAGTTTTGTGCCCCAAAAGACAACAACGTGCTGTCGGGGTAGGCCCGCAAATGAAGTCCGTCAATTTTTTCGATTGCATCGGCCAACTGTCGAGTTGTCGCCCGCGCCGACTCGGTCAGTCGTAAATACCCCTCGTCGCCCAAGTAGTTCATCACTGCCCAGGCCGAGGCCATCGGACCACCACTTTTTGTTCCGAGCACTCCCGATGATCCGTAGAAACCGCCTAACCAATTGTCGGTGACGAAAGTTTGGTACGAGCGCAATTGACGATTGCGATGCATGATGACCGAGGCACCTTTGGATGTGTAACCGTACTTATGCATGTCGACCGAGATACTGGTGACACCGTCCACGCGAAAATCCCATAGAGGAATACTCTCACCGAGTCGTTCGAGAAAGGTGAGGGTCACTCCACCCATACATGCATCAACATGACAATTGATATTCCTCTCGCGAGCGATCGCCGCGAGGTCAACAATGGGATCAACGACACCTTGTGGGTACTGCGGTGCGGAACCAACAATCAACACCGTATTGGCATCAATGGCTTGTCGCGTTGCTTCAACATCGGCACGCCAGTCAGCGCGCACCGGAACTCGTCGACTTTCAAGTCCAAAGTAGTAGCAAGCCTTTTCGAATGCCGCGTGAGCAGAAGTTGGTAGCACCACATTGGGCTGAGTAATTCCGAATTCTCGACGACCCCGTTCGCGAGCTGCTTTGACAGCGAGCAAAATGCTTTCTGTTCCACCACTCGTCATAAAGCCAGCAGACGTTTCATCGCCATGCACCCAACGATTAACGGTCGCGACGACATCGGCTTGGAACTTTTTCAAACTCGGGAACGCATCAGCATTTAGGCCGTTGGTTGATCCGTACATCGCATACGCCTGATCGGCGACTGCTTGAACTTCGGGCCCGGCGTAATAAGCCAACGAAAAAGCTCGACCCTCTTTCCAACGCAGATCGGCGTTTCCGATTGATGCAACTTGGGCCATCACTTCTTGAGCGCGCGAATCCATAACTCGTACTGTAGGCAACTGCCATGACTACGGTATGAACCATGTCGAACAAAGAGCTTGAATCACGAGCACCTCTCGTATCCGTTGATGAAATGAATGCCTTCATCGGGGGAGCATTCGGCGGCAATCAGAACGCCTGTGAAGAGATGGCTTTTGGAATGTCGGTCGCAGTGATGTACCCGAGCGCTGCGTCATTGCGCCCTGGGAAAATCATTAGCGGACCAACCGTCTTCAGCATTTGTGATGCTGCGTTGTTTTACGCTTCGTTGTCGGCAATTGGCATGGAGCCGATGACCTTGACAAGTGAGATGTCAATTCGCTTTCTACGACCAGCAAGGGGAGAGGTGATTCGGGCGCGGGCGCGCATTGACAGCCTTGGCTCACGCTCAATCGTCGGGACCGTCATTGCCTATACCGATGACGAGTCAAAGCCCGTAGCGGTCGCTCAGGGCACCTATATGCGCCCCAAGAATTCAGCCACCGCCTAAGAAGCTCAACAGGCCGTCATCTAGGATCGGGAAATGTCTACACACGCCGGCAAGCCCGTCATCACAGTTCCCGCAGGGGATCCACCCGCCAGTTTGATCATCGACGACATCGTGACTGGCGACGGCAAAGAGGCAACTGCCGGTTGTCGGCCCGTCATGCATTACGTCGGCGTGGCCTGGAGCACCGGACGCGAATTCGATGCATCCTGGGATCGCATGGAAACTTTCAGTTTCCGTCTCGGCGCCGGTGAAGTCATTGGTGGCTGGGACCAAGGTGTCGCCGGTATGAAGGTTGGCGGTCGCCGTCAACTCACGATTCCGCCCGAACTTGGCTACGGCAGCCGAGGCGCTGGCGGCGTCATCAAAGGCAACGAAACTTTGATCTTTGTCGTTGACCTCATCGACGTGCGCTGAAACCACACGAACTGCCGAACTGCAGTAGGAGCAGGCTTTTTGTGATCTGAAAACGAATTGACATTCGTTCCAGATCAAAGTGTCATAACGGAGATTATGGGCACAATATCCCAGTCAAATTTCATGGAGGCAGACCGGGCTATCCAGGCTGACTTGACGGCGTCAACGTTCGATCCCGTAAAGGTCGAGCCGCATCCAAGATCCATTCCATGGCTTCTTTCAAACTCGTCACCGTCGGCTTGCCAGCTTTCAGTTCACGTTCTGTGTCATCAACCGCACACGCCAAGACATATAGATCGTCGTACAACGAATCGATCTCTTGTCTGGCGATGACCAATTCGTCTTCGCTCAATTTGAGTTCTCGTGCCCTTTGACGTCCGACCCAGTCCCATTGACGACAGGCCTGACTGCAGAAAACCCTTTTTCGGCCGGCTCCTTTTTGCTCGGGCAGAACTCGGCGGCACCAACGGCATCGAGGACCACTTCCAGCCCGCACCCTCACCCCTGTGGTTGATTTCGTCATGACGAAATACTGACACACGAGCCGATCAATTCGGTGAATCACTCGAACGTGCCATCGGACAAGATGTTTCCATTTTCATGGTGTGGAACGTTTCATGGTGTGGAACGTTTCATGGTGTGGAACG
>JBIIMF010000096.1:0-4602 GCA_044338135.1 Ilumatobacteraceae bacterium
GATCGGTCGAGAACAAGATGTCGGTGTCGGCGCCCCAACCACGTTCGTCGATGCGCTTCATCATGCGACCAACTGCTTCGTCAATCAATTCGTTTTCAATATGTGTTAACGCATTGACTTCACGAACCTGATCGTCGGTCAAAGTATTGGGGACCCACTTCAATGGTGCTTCGTAGTTTGAAACAAATTCGCCGTCGTACCACTTGCGCCATTGGGCGGGTTTATTGTCGAGAATTGCTTCGCGCTCAGCGCGATTTTGCGGATAGCCGGCTGGCAGATCAAGATCGCGCCAATTGACACGATGAGTTTCGGAAGCCGGCGGATCCCAAGGGTGGTGCGGATCGGGGAAGCTGACCCAACAGAACCAGTCGGCATCGGCGTCAAGTGAATCAAGCCAAGCGATCGTGCGATCGGCGACCCAGTCGGTGTGGTACAACTCACGGGAAATGTTGTTGACGTGGGCTTGCGGTGCGCCAGTGTCGCCGCCACCTTCAGCACTCACTTGCAACGACATGTCAAGAACGCGGTAATACATAGGAACCGCTTCAGGATGGTTCTTCATGAGCCACTGGGCGTAATGGAATGAACCCATGCCACCATGACTTGCTGATTCCATGTGATCAAAGCCGCGATGTAAATGGCCATCTTCAATTAACGAATGGGCACCAGTGTTGGCTAATTGATTTTCAACGAATCGCAAAAATGGATCAAGGAATGGTTCAAAGTGAGCTTTGCCAATCAAGGCAGTTTTGTAACCAGCATCGTGCAAGGTGGTGGCAACGCTTGGAGCATCGTTAGGTAAGGGGACGCCGTTCATCCAAACACCATGAGTTGCAACGTGTTGGCCAGTGATCATGGTTGATCGAGAAGGCATGCACACAACATTTTGCGGATGCGCGCGGTTGTAATTGATTCCCGTGGCAGCGAGGGCGTCGATGTTTGGTGTTCGGGCGATTAATCCACCGTTGCAGCCAAGCGCATCAAAGCGTTGCTGGTCGGTAGTAATGAAAAGAATTTTGCGACCCATTATTTGGCTCCGTGCTGTGCTGAATTTTTTTTGGCTGCGAAAATTTCTTGCAGTTTTTCTAGACCAGCACCGGCGGCTCCGATGATGATGAGGCCCATTGGTTCGGGATCAATGTCGGTTCCGTACATCACCATGCAGCGATTTGGCCCGTCGGGGATGACGTCAACTGTTCCGAGGTGTGACTTGACGATCAAGTTGTTGACAATCGAATACTGGAATCTCCGCAGGTCATGATCGAGAGTGATGATGTCTTCTTCGAATCGCAGGCCGCTCGCCAGGTTGATCCAACGCTTGTTGCCGATGACCTCACAAGAAGTGATCGGGAACCAGTCGTGCAGGCGGGCTGGGTCGCCAACGAGTGCCCACACTTCATCGGCTGGAGAGTCAATAAACACGTGGCGGCGAACTGTTCCCATTACTGATGAGCCTAACGAGCCAATGTAGTTTCAGTCCAACTGTCAATAGATGGTTATTGGGCTGCTTGCCCACCTCCGTCTAGCCCGCTGCGCTCGGCCATGTGGTAGTCATATGTCTGTGACTTTGACAAAAGTCACAGCAATTGGGGGCAGTTGCACATGGGGGATTTGTGATCAAGGTGGATCGGGCGGTGAGGTCGTTACGGGGTGCCCTCATACCCTTGAGTCCCGCTATTGCCCTGGTGGCAGTACAACTCATTTTCTTTGGTTTGCCGGCCGGTGCCTGGATTCGGGCAGTTGTTATCGGTTTATTGACCGCCCTGCTCGCCGTCGGCATGGCTTTGGTGTACCGAGCCAACAGGGTGTTGAACTTTTCTCAAGCTGACTTGGGGTTCGTCCCAGCCACATTGTCAGTTGGCCTCATCGTTTTCAACGGTTTGCCCTATCTGTTTGGTTTCGGGGTTGGCCTGGTCGCTTCATTGGTTTTGGGAGCGATTGTAGAACTGGCAATTGTTCGGCGCTTCGTTCGTTCGCCTCGCTTGGTATTAACTGTCGCAACTCTTGGCATCACTCAATTGCTCACAGTGCTGGCCTTACTGGTGCCAAGGATGTGGGACAAAGTTGCAGCTTCGCAACGCATTGATCCGCCGATCGATTGGAAACTCACGATTGGCACTTTCATTCTTAATGCGAATGACTTGATCGCTCTCATCGTTGCCCCGCTGGCAATGATTGCCGTGGGCCTCTTCTTGTCTCAGACAACCCTTGGGACGGCGGTTCGAGCTGCCGCCGAGCGTAGCGATCGTGCTGCGCTGCTGGGCATCCCTGTTGGTTGGTTGTCAACAGTGGTTTGGATGTTGGCATCGGTGCTGTCGTTCTTGGCGCTGTTCTTACGTGCCGGAATATTGGGAGTGCCTATTGGTGGGGCGCTATCAATTTCAAACCTGATTTTGGCGTTGGCCGCATTGGTCATCGGGCGACTACGTAATCTCCCAACGATTGCGGCAGCCGCAGTTGCACTCGGAATTCTTGAATACGGAATTCAGTGGAATGTTGGTAGCCCGCTGTTGGTTGCACCGTTTGTTGGTGTGGCAGTAATGGCCGCGCTTCTGCTGCAACGACGAGGTTCAACTCGGCTTGATCAAGATACGACTGCATCGTGGCGATTGGCCGATGAAGTCCGAGCGTTGCCTCGAGAAATTGCCAAGCTTCCACTCGTTCGGTTGATGCGCTGGGGAACGTTCGCGCTCATTGGTGCAGCGGTGGTTGCGATACCACTTTTCTTGCGCACCGATCAAGTGATCAAAGTGTCAGCGATTTTCATTTACAGCATTATTGGTGTTTCGCTGGTTGTGCTGACGGGATGGGCCGGTCAAATTTCGTTGGGACAAGTTGGTTTCGTGGCGATTGGTGCGGCCGTCAGTGCCAAGTGCACATCTGAATGGAATATTGATCTGTCCCTGTCCGTCATCATTGCGGCAATTGCTGGAGGAATTGCGGCCTTCATCGTGGGATTGCCAGCATTACGGCTTCGTGGTTTGTATCTGGCAGTGGTCACCTTGGTTTTCGCATTAAGCGTGACGGAATGGTTGTTGAACGGTCGCTTCTTTTCGTGGATTCCCGACAGCCGAATCAAGCGGCTTCCATTATTTGGCCGAATCAATATTGATACACCAACCCGTTTTTATGTGTACACACTGATCGTCTTGGCAATTGTGTTCGTCGCAGTTCGAGGTATCCGTCATAGTCGTACCGGCCGAGCGATATTGGCGCTGCGCGATAATGAAAAAGGTGCACAGTCGTACGCGATATCTGTGATCTGGGTGAAGTTAACTGCTTTTACAATTTCTGGTGCAGTAGCTGGAATCGCCGGCGGTTTGTATACACACCTCAATTACAGCTTTGACATTCGTAGTTATAACGTCGGGGGAAGCCTTGAGGTATTCACGGCGTCAATTGTCGGCGGACTTGGTTCGTTGTTTGGTGCGGTACTCGGAGCGGCTTACCTGCGTGGCATGCAATGGTTTGTCACGGCTGATGAATGGCGCTTCTTGTCAACTGCTGTTGGTGTGCTCTTTGTACTTTTGGCTTTGCCGGGAGGTCTAGGTGCGCTGGTGATTCGTATTCGAGATGATCTTTCTCAACGAATTGCAAAACGACACGACAGTAAGCACAAGACCCCCGAGAACAAGACCTCCGAGAACGAAGCTGGTGTGTCGTGAGTAAATCTCACAGTGTTTGGTGGAGTATTCGCCATCCCGTCGCGTCCCTCCGTGAGATTTGTGGTGGCGAGGCGATATATCCAATTCTTGTTTTGTTTGGACTCAACGCAGTCGACGAATTAGATCGTGCTGCGTTTGGAATCTTGTTACCCGAGATTCGTGATCACTTCAATCTTGATTTGAGCACGATGTTGGCGATAGTTGCTTTATCGAGCGTGGCCGCGTTGGCGTTACAAGTACCGATTGCGCAATTGGCAGACCGTTCAAAGAGAATTCCGTTAGCGGTGGTCGGTGCTTTGGTGTGGGGCATTTTCTCTGGCATGACAGGTATGGCTGTGGGCGTCATCATGTTGACGATTGCGCGCAGTGGTTCTTCGCTTGGTAAAGCAGTGATTGACCCAACACACAACTCACTAATTTCCGACTATTACCCCATTGAAGTTCGCGCCAAAGTTTTTTCGTTTCATCGTGCCGCCAACGCCGTCGGCGCTTTCGTTGGTCCGATTAGTGCAGGATTCTTGGCTTACTACTTCGGTTGGCGGACACCATTTTTGATCTTCATGATCCCGACAGTGATCTTCGCGGTGTTGGCCGTGAAATTGCGAGAACCAATTCGCGGTATGTGGGAACGCAAGGCCATGGGCGTTTCTGATGAAGTAGCAAATACCGAAGAAGAAGCACCATCGTTCTCCGAAAGTTGGCGCACCGTACAAAAGGTGCAGTCACTCAAGCGCATTTGGTACAGCTTGCCGTTCTTGGCTACGGGCTTCATTGGCTTCGTCACACTGGCTTCATTGTTGTATGAACAAGAATTTGGTCTTGATGAGCGAGCGCGCGGTATTGCCGCGGCCATTGCTGAACCATTCCAGTTGGTCGGATTAGTAGTTGGAGCAAGGTGGATCAGTAAGAAGTTTGCGGGCAACATTGCTGGTCTCAC
>JBIIMF010000097.1:0-4590 GCA_044338135.1 Ilumatobacteraceae bacterium
GGTTACGCCTGGAGTTTTCCTCTACCTAACAATCGTGTCAACATCGGCTTTGGTGTTGTGCGCGACGGCAAACGACGCATCCAAGACATGAAAGATGTGTGGGCCGATTTGTTACAACGCCCACATGTCGTTGAAGCCCTCGGTCCTGATTTTGTTTTAGAAGACCGCCATACCGCATGGCCCATTCCTGCTCGTATAGATGAAGCGATAACTGGCAGCGGTCGGGTGCTCTTCGTGGGCGATGCCGCAATGGCGTCTGACACTCTCACTGGTGAAGGAATCGGCCAAGCACTGCTCACAGGTTCGCTAGCTGCCGATGCAATCGTTCGTGGGGGCTTGCCCGTCGAAGTCCGCAGTACATATGCGCAATCGGTCAAGCATCACCTCTTCGCCGATCACAGTATGTCGCTTCGTCTATCAAAAATCTTGGCGCATGGCCGCGGTGCCCGAGGAGCAATTGCCATCGTTGGGAAGTCCGGAGAATGGGGCAAACGCAATTTTGCTCGATGGATGTTTGAAGACGAGCCTCGGGCGTTAGCCCTGACGCCCAAGCGCTGGCACCGACGAATGTTCCGCCTCAAGGGCCCATACGAATCGTGATCATTTTGTGCGGGCGTACTACGGTCAAGGTATGCGTACACGCTTAACCGATCTACTCGATATCGAACACCCCATCATGCTCGCCGGAATGGGTGGCGTTTCGTACCACGAACTCGTGGCAGCCGTCAGTGAAGCCGGTGGTATCGGAACATTTGGCGCCGCCCCAATGGGGCCTGGCCAACTCGACGAAGAAATTGCCGCAGTACACAAACTCACCAACAAGCCGTTCGGCGTTGACCTGCTGGCAGCAATTCCGGGCCAACTTGAAAAAGACGTCGAGAGCATCATCAAAGGTGGCGCACGAATCTTTGTGGCGGGCCTTGGTGTTCCGCGCGAAATCATCGACGTACTTCACAAGAACAACATCCTCGTCGGATCAATGTGCGGAAAAGTTCGTCACGCACAAGCCGCACTTGCAAGCGGTTGCGACTTTGTCGTTGCGCAAGGAACCGAAGGTGGTGGACACACTGGAACCGTCGCCACCATGGCTCTTGTTCCCCAAGTTGTTGATGCCGTCGGCGACAAGATTCCAGTAGTCGCCGCTGGCGGACTATTTGACGGTCGCGGATTAGCAGCGTCTTTAGCACTTGGCGCTGACGGAGTCTGGATGGGTACGCGCTTCATTGCGACCCCTGAAGCAAATGCGCCCCATGGTTACAAGTCGACATTGATTGAGTTACCCGAAGATGGCACAGTGGTGTCACGGGCTTACACCGGCAAGACCTGTCGTGTTGTTCGCACTGAATGGACACAACATTTTGAAGAACACCCCGAAGAACTCAAGAAGTTTCCTGAACAAGTGATGAAGTCGGTTCAAGCCGGAGCAAACCACATGGGCGCACCAGTCGAAACCGATGTTGATGTCAATCGCGAGTTCATGCCTGCCGGTCAAGGCGTTGGCGCAATCAAGGGACTCATTCCCGCTGGCGATCTGGTTCGACAAATCATGGCCGAAGCCGAACGAGTCATTGACGCAATGAAGAAGTTCACGCGATAACTCAAGTCAAAGTTGTTGATGGAAATTCGCGCTCCGCACACCATCCCAAGATCAGGAGTTCAGTTATGAAATTTGCTCTAGCCTTCGCCAACACTGGCCCATTTAGCAATCCCGACAAGGCCATTGCCATGGCCCAAGCCGCCGAAGCGGCTGGTTTTGAATCATTGTGGACAGTCGAACACGTCGTCGTTCCCTCAAATTATGATTCGCCATATCCGTATGACGCTTCGGGAAAAATGCCAGGAGGCGAAGAGTCGCCAATCCCCGATCCACTGATCTGGTTGTCTTTTGTGGCTGCGGCGACACAGTCAATCAAATTGGCAACCGGCATTCTGATCTTGCCGCAACGCAACCCAGTGGTGCTGGCCAAAGAACTCTCAACTCTTGACCACTTGTCAAAGGGTCGCATGTTGCTTGGTATCGGTGTTGGTTGGCTTGAAGAAGAGTTTGACGCACTCGGAGTCCCATTCGCCGATCGTGGTAAGCGCAACGATGACTACGTCGCGGCAATGCGTTCTTTGTGGACCCAAGAAAGAGCCACTCACCACGGCGACTTCACAAACTTTGATGAGTGCATCATGCGCCCCCAGCCCGTCAATGGAACCATCCCCATTCATATTGGCGGGCACACCGACATTGCCGCACGACGTGCTGGTCGTTTGGGCGATGGCTTCTTTCCAGGTAAAGGTTCACATGAGCAGCTGGCGCGTTCATTTGACATCGTTCGTGATACCGCTCGGCAATGTGGACGTAATCCCGATGCGATCGAAATGACTGCTGGTGGCAACGGAGCAATTGGTCCCAACGCGCTCAACGAAGTCAAAGGTCTTTCCGACATTGGCGTCGATCGAGTCATCGTTCCGTCATTCTTGTTCTACCGCGACACTGCCGACTCATTGGCGCGCTATGGCGATGAGGTCATCAGCAAGGCGAACTAAGTCAACACAAACGAGGCACGACGAACACCACGTCAAGCCACCCGTTACGCCTAGTCTCGGAGTGCCATGTGGAAAATGCTGAAGACCAATGCTGATATGCGCCGTGTCTTTATGGCCCAAGTGATTTCATATCTTGGAGACTGGTTCAGTTTTGTCGCAATTATCGGGTTGATTGATGACCTCACCGGATCGAAGTTTTTGGTTTCATTAGTCGTCGTCGCCTTTTCGTTGCCTTCATTCCTTGCATCGCCACTTGCCGGCTCAATGACTGATCGTTTTGACCGCCGACGAATTTTGATTTTTGTTTCCATCATTCAGGTCATCGCTGCCTTTGGACTGCTACTTGTCGGCAAGGACACTGTTTGGTTGGCTTTTCTAGCTCAAAGCACTATCTCGGCCCTTGCTGCAGTCATTAGCCCAGCCACCGAAGCCTCAATCCCAAACATTGCCCGCAATAAGGAAGAACTCGCACTCGCAAGTTCACTTCTTGGTTCAACCTGGGGTGTCATGCTCGCGGTTGGAGCCGCAGTTGGTGGCGTCTTCGCTTCGGTCTTTGGCCGAGACGCCGCATTCATCGCCAACGCAGTCTCGTTTGCAATAGCCGCAATTCTTTTTTCTCGCATCAAGACTCCGATGCAACAAGAGCGCGAAACCCAAACGCAGAGACAGCGCATTCGACCGATCGCCGATATGCGCGAGGCGATTACTCATTCCCGTCAAGACCCCGTGCTGATGGCGCTCATCTTTTCTAAGACAACGTTCGCCATTGGTGCGGGCGTCGTCAGCCAACTCGCGGTTTTAGCTTCAGATGTTTTTCAGGGTGGCGATGCGTCACGCGGACTTTTGATCGGTGTTCGAGGTGTCGGCACTGGCCTCGGACCATTAATTGCGATGCGCTACACCCGCGGCCAGCTCAGTAAAGTTCTCACTATCTGTGGCTTTGCCAGCCTTGCATTCAGTGGCTTCTATTTCATCGGCGCATGGATGCCCACACTTTGGTTGACCGCAATTTTCGTCATGCTGGCGCATCTTGGTGGTGGCGCTCAATGGACCCTCAGTAGTTACGGTCTGCAACTTCGATCACCCGACCATATTCGTGGGCGAATTTTGGCTGGCGACTTTGCGCTCGTGACATTGATGCTGTCGCTCACCAGCGCGCTTGCTGGGCTGGTCTCAGAGTTTTTCGGAGTTCGTCAAGCAATCTCGGGCTTTGCCCTTGCTGCCGCAATCGCAAGTGTGATTTACATTCGCGCTACGCGGCGCTTGCGCACGCAACTGCAGATTCAGCAAGACGCTGCGCTCTGAAGTCATTGGCCAAGTTCGTGGCCATCTGATTCATGACGTAGGCAAATCCCATTTCTTTTTCGGGAAGTGCAAAAGCCACCGAACCACCTGCACCCGGGTGACCAAATGATCCCGGACCACCGAACAACGAAAATGGTCCATGAACCATAAAGCCCATACCGAACGTGGTTGGCATGATCAAACAGGCATCTGGTTCGTTCTCGGGAGTCACAAGAGTCCGCACTTTTTCAACGGTTGCTGGCTTGAGCAAACGCACCCCGTCAACTTCACTAATGAGTGATGAATAAATACGCGCAAGTGTTCGAGCGTTAGTAATGCCGTTAGCAGCTGGAATTTCAGCCGCATGAACATCTCGTCGATTAAAGGCTCCATCAATTCCGAATGCACCATTCAGGCTGAGTGCTTGACCACCTGGCGAATTCGGTCCCATGAACTGTTCCATCATTGCCTTAACGGCTGGATCCATATCTTCAGGAACTGAATTCAGTCCACCAATCATCGGCGACACTCGCGACTCTTGTGATTCGGGAAGTCCGATCCATAATTCGCCACCAACCTTGCTCACAATTTCTTGTTGCACAAACGTGCCAAGGCTGCGATGAGACGGATCGACGCGACGGACTAGTTCGCCCGCCAGCCACCCGTAGGTCAAAGCGTGATATCCGTGCTTTGTCCCGATGTCCCAACGCGGAGCAGTCGCAGCAAGTCGAGCGGTGATCGTTGACCAATCAAGTGCTTCAGCCAACGTGA
>JBIIMF010000098.1:0-4578 GCA_044338135.1 Ilumatobacteraceae bacterium
AAACTTCCGAAGCGACGACTACGAACCACAGCAGCATTCAAGAAAATCGGCTTGTCGGTGTACAAGTGAGCTTTATCAGCGCGAGCCAAGATGAGCGCCACTCCGCCTTCACCAGGCGAGCAGAACATGTATTGCGTCAACGGGTACGACAACATCAACGAATCAAGAGCCTCTTGTTCAGAAATGGGCTTACGGCGCCAGGCCATTGGGTTCATCGAGCCATTGCGGAATGCCTTTTCTGAAACCTTGCCCAAGGTGCTGTGCGAAATGCCGTATTCGTGCATGTAACGGTTGATCTTCATTCCGAAGAACTGGGTTGTGAGCGCAAGACCGGATGCGCCATACCAGTTACCAAGGCCAGCACCGCGAGTATCGACACGGAATGCGCCACGCTCATGCTTGTCAAAACCAATTGCGATACCAAGATCGAAAACTCCCGAACGAATGGTGTTGTATGCCGAGAACAAGGCCGAGCCACCAGTGGCGCAACCGTTAGCCACGTTGATGAACTGCAATCCAGTTAAACCGAGTTGTGACACCATCGTGTCCGCGGCTCCGGCAGCAGCCGAACCACCAAAAGCGAATTGGACGTCTTCCCACTTCACTCCAGCATCAGCACAGGCACGGCGCACAGCAATGACGCCTTGTTCCATACCCGACACACCTTCGGTGCGACCAAACTCATGCATTCCAATTCCGACGATGGCGACTTCAGTACTCATTGTTTTCTCCCTGACTCAATGTCTGATAATAAATTCTCACGCCACCGGCGCGAATGCGAATGTGACAACTTCATTTCCGGAGGCATCGGTCGATAACGGAACGATGACCATCTCCATCTCCATACCGATCTTCAGTTTTTCCGGATCGGCTTCGGTCAGGCGAGCTTCAACTTTGATCTGACCGGGCAATTCGACGTAGCCAACACCGAAGGCCTTGAAAGTCTTGGGGTCGACATCACCGGCATAAGGGGGTGCTTTGGGCGGAAAACCCTGAACCGTCCAGGTCCATAACGTGCCACGACGACCGAGCAACACTTGCTCAGTCTTTTCGCCAGTGCACTTGGGGCAACCCGACTGAACGGGGAACATGTGATTTCCACAGGCCACGCAGCGACTACCGATCAGTTGCGGTGTTTCTGATGGCCAGGTGAAGACACCTTCAGTGACTGGAACTTGAGCCATGATTTCCCCTTTACGAACGACGACGAACGACCGCTTTCACAGTCATGTCAAACCTTAGTTCTGACCTTAGCCAAGAAACTTACCCGACGATTAATTAACGCTCAAGGCACTACCCTTGTTGACTGTGACGACTCCCGAGCAGGTCTTTGGCCCTCTGTCTCCCGTCGAGGCCTTGACGGCAATCGCGGCGATCCAAAAATGCTTGATCGACTATTGCCACGGTATCGATCGGTGCGATGCGGACCTTGTGGCCTCGGTGTATCACCCCGACGCCACTGATGACCACGGAAGTTTCGTTGGGCTTGGAACAGAATTTGCTTTTCACGCCACGAAGAAACTTCGTGAGTACGCCATCGCCACCACCCACTTTTGTGGATTGCCGAGCATTACCTTCGAAACCCCCACCATCGCCCATGTTGAAACCCAAGTATTGGCCTGGCACCGCGTCAAGGAATCAGTCGGTCCTCGTGAATTTCTCGAACAATTTTGTGGTCGGTACTTTGATCGCTTTGAATGTCGTGATGGCGATTGGCGAATTGCCCATCGCGCGTTGACTCACGACTGGGATCACAAAGAATTCATCGATCCTGCTTTTGCCAGCGGGAAATTCACACCGTCACCACGATCAAAATCCACCACGATCTAAATAACGAAACTCATTAAGGGGAAATCATGACATCACTACCGACAACTACCGCCGCAGTCACCGCCGAGTGGCTCACCAATGCATTGCGTTCGGGTGGCACGATCAACACCGCTACCAAAGTCGCAACAGTTGAGGCCAAGAACATGGGCGCCGGTATCGGCTTCATGGGCGAAGTTGGTCGTCTTGAAGTGACATACACCGGCGGCCAGGGACCCAAAGACATCATTTGCAAGATCCCGACCCAAGATCCGACTATCCGAGGCATGCTCGGACCGGCTCGCGTCTTTGAACGCGAAGCCCGTTTCTATTCAGAAGTTGCTCCGCAATTGAGCATTGTTCCACAGGCGTACGCCGTTATGGCCGAATACGAAACTGATGATTATGTATTGCTCATGCAAGATTTGGGACATCTTCGTGAAGGCGACCAGTCAGTGGGCGTCAATGCAAAAGATGCGATGAACTCGCTGAAAACTGTTGCCCGCTTACATGCCGAATTCTGGGAATCGCCCCGACTGAATTCTTATGAATGGGTGCCTGCCATCAACAGCGAAGGTATGAAAATTGGCGCAAGCATTTACGAACAGTCGCTTCCCGGTTTCTTGCAGGTGTTCGCCCACGCTATTGATGCCGACATGGTTCCGCTGATGGAAAAGTTCGGTAGTAATGTCCACCAACTTCTAGATCGCTTTGCCGCCATGCCCAACACCATTGTTCACTTCGACTATCGCCTTGACAACTTGTTCTTCGGCGAGGGCGACGATGTGTGGGTCATCGACTTCCAAACCAGTAGCCGTGGCGGTGGCGCTTACGACGTCGGTTACTTCATGAGCCAAAGTGTGCCGATTGACGTACGCCGCGAACACGAAGGTGCTCTACTCAAGGGATACCACGACGAGCTCATCGCCAATGGAGTCACTGGCTATTCATTCGAACATTTCATGGAGGACTACCGAGTGGGCGTTCTCTACGGTTGGATTATCCCGGTGTATGCCGTGGGAACACTTGACTCGTCAAGTGAGCGCGCCATGGCATTGTGGACCGAAGTGATTAAGCGTGCCCAGGCCGCAATGCGCGACCACCACGTTGCTGACTTGATGAACTAAACGTTCAGCCAGCAACAAGACAAGTCAGCAAGCAGTCTTTAAGCTTCTGGCATTGGATAATGGAGGCCTGGAATGCCAGGTGCCAACGCTTCATACCATTCGGGACGAGGCTGGATTCCGGGGTAACCCTTGCCCACGCGAGGTGCGCTGTCCTTGTTCCACTCATGGTGAATTGGCGGAATCTGATACGTGCCGTTTGAGGCGTTCGTTCCACCGTCGACCAACAGGTCGTGTCCCGTGATGTAGCTCGCGGCATCTGATGCCAAGAACATCACTGGACCAACGATTTCTTCGAGCTCACCAACACGACGCATTGGCGTACGGCTAGCAATCCACTTGTCCATACCCAACATCTCAAGAGCCGGGCGAACCATTTCGGTGATGATGAATCCGGGCGAAACCGAGTTCACGCGAACTCCACGGTCGGCCCATTCGCAACCAAGCTGCAAAGTTAAGTTGCGCAAGGCGCCCTTGGCAGCCGTGTAGGCGATGATGTTGGCTTCGTTGGCGCCGCTACCCATGATCGAACAGATATTGACAATGTTGCCGCTCTGACGCTCAAGCATGTGGCGTCCAACTTCGCGCATGTACATAAAGGCGCCATTGAGGTCAACTGAAATGATCCAGTTCCATGTGGCCATGTCGAAGTTTTCGGGTGAAACACCACGCATGTCGCCAACACCAGCGTTGTTGATCAGTGAGTCAATCTTGCCGTGCTCTTTGATAGCCGTTTCGACGACACGAATGACGTCGGCCTCAACCGAAACATCGCCAGTAACAACGGTGACCTTCGAGCCCAGCTTGCGACAACGCTCGGCAACAACCTCCAGCATCTCGGTGCTGCGTGCTGTCAAAACCAGATCGGCTCCCTCTTTGGCAAATCCTTCGGCGAAGCCCTCGCCAAGACCGTATGAAGCTCCAGTAATAAGAACTGTCTTACCCGTGAACTGACCCATGAGTTGATCCCCTTTCAGAACGCCGGTTATTCGGCGGTGCGGGATCAAATCTACTCACAGTAAGAAGCGCTGTCATACCTCAGCGGACACAACCTGACATTCACTCGCCGAGGCTGGTGGCAGGCAGTTCCATGTGGGTAATGCCCGACAACATCATCTCGAGATCACCAGCAAATTTCGCCGATTTCATTTCTGCCAATGTTCGACGACTTCCGAGCAGTCGCAACGTATCAAAAGCCGATGCGGTCAAGGTCAACGCTGGTTCGCCCTCACCGACATTGTGCTCAATTCCATCGATGATCGCTCGAAACGCCGGAAGCGACTTTGCGGCCAAATCGCCCTTCACCAACTTCAGTCCGAGAACCGACGAAATTTTCACTCCTTCAGAATCGCGCGCACCTGGTTTCTTGATGGCTGCTCTTAAATCGTGTTCATGCACGACAGTGTCATACGTCAGCGCCCACAAACGCTTCGGCATTGCGTCAATGGCTGCTTCAAAAGCCGGACCAACTTCATTCCATTCATCGACCACACTGGCCAACGAACGAGTGGCGCGGTCACTCACTAACGCATCAACCCAAACCTGACTATCCCCGGTTGGACCTTTGCCCGAACCGAGGTCGGCTGCCAACCCGGTGACATGCGAAAAGAGGTCCTTCACGGTCCATTCGGGACATGCCGCGACAATC
>JBIIMF010000099.1:0-4549 GCA_044338135.1 Ilumatobacteraceae bacterium
GCGAAGAGCGAGCCGACAAGCATGCTGGACCAAAAGCATGGGTGCACGCAACGTCAATGCGTAGCGAACCAACAGCGTTTGCCGGTCGCGAGCAAGTGAGTCCGGTGGCTGGCGAAATGTGTGCAGCAGATCTGTGGCGTAAAGGCGGAATCAAGAATCCCGCCGAAGAAATTGATGTCGTCGAGATGTATGTTCCGTTCGCTTGGTTCGAACCGATGTGGCTGGAGAACTTGGGATTCGCTCCGCGCAACGAAGGCTGGCGTTGGGTTGAAGATGGCGCGACCGAGATGAGTGGATCATTGCCGGTCAACCCATCGGGTGGTGTGCTGTCGAGTAACCCCATTGGAGCGTCGGGAATGTTGCGCTTCGGCGAAGCGGCTATGCAGGTGATGGGCAAGGCTGGCGAGCATCAGATTGATGGGGCGAAGAAGGCCATAGGACACGCGTATGGCGGCGGAAGCCAGTTCTTTGCAATGTGGCTCGTCTCGTCCACCAAACCCTAAAGCGAGCGAGCAAAATCCGCCACTTTGGAATATGGCTGCCGCCTAGCGGTAACTATCTTCCAAAGTGGGCAAAAACAGCCACTCTGTACTTTGGGTTCCGACAGGTGGAACCAAAAGTACAGAGTGGTGGATTAGTTCCGGGTCAGGTGCGGGTCCAGTTGGGTGCTCGCTTCTCAGCGAACGCCCTCGGGCCCTCTTTTGAATCGTTCGTCGCAAAGATTGGCCAGCCGATTTCGAACTCGAGCTTGAGCGCGTCGGCTTCGGACATCGCTGCAGTCTCTTGCACCGACTTCAAAATCGCCTCAACGGCCAGCGGGCCATTCGCACAAATCATCTCGGCCAATTCGAGAGCCTTAGTCATGGCTTGACCATCGGGCACGACATGTCCGATGAGGCCAATCTCTTTTGCCTCGGCGGCGGTATATCCCCGTGCCGTCAGCAACATTTCGAGAGCATTGGTATACCCGATCTGACGTTGTAATCGAACGGTGCTTCCGCCTACTGGGAAAAGTCCACGCTTGGCTTCAAAGACACCAAACGTCGCACTTTCGCCGGCCACTCGCAAGTGAGTCGCTTGCAAAATTTCGGTTCCGCCGGCAACGGCATATCCCTCGACGGCGGCGATCAGTGGCTTACGAATGCGGTAGTGACGCAAAAGTGCCTTCCAGTGCAGATCGGGATCAGCGGCCCAGCGCTCTTGGTACGGGTTGGGACCAGCATCATCGTTGGCTCGGGCCTTCAGGTCCATGCCGGTGCAGAAAGACCCGCCAGAGCCGGTCAGAATCGCACAGCGAATGTCGTCATCGTCGTTGAGGCGCACCCAAGCGTCGGCCAAGCCCACGATCATTGCGGGGCTGAGGGCGTTTTTGGCTTCGGGTCGGTTCATGGTGACCACCAATGTGTGTCCCACAACTTCGGTCAAAAGGTGCTCGGTGCCAGACATGATTTCTCCTTAGTAAATGTCTTATTGCTTCCTTATCTTCTACTACGAAGCGCGGTGGTTCGGCTTCATCGACCGTGATGTGCTAGCACACACATATGCCAGCAACGACTTATAACCTCGCCGACCTCTTTGAAGCAGCCGCAGATGAATGGCCAGACCGCGACTACATCGTGGACGAGCGCACTCGTCGCACATTCGCCGAGATGGATCGGCGGGCTAATCAGTTGGCGCACCACCTACAGGCTCAAGGAATCAAGCCCGGCGATCATGTGGGTATCTACGCTCTGAATCGTGTTGAGTGGGTTGAAGCCTTGTGGGCGATTTTTAAAATTCGTGCGGTATGGGTGAATATCAACTATCGCTATGTCGAAGATGAACTTGCGTATCTTTTTGACAATGCCGATCTGACGTATCTCATCGTCGAACCCGAGTATGTCGATCGTGCTCGATCGGTGGCTCCTCAACTTCCAATGCTCGTGATTGGCGACGAATATGAAAAGACGTTGTCGAGCAACAGCGATGCTCGTGATTTTGCGCCACGTTCAGACGATGACATCTACCTTTTGTTTACTGGCGGTACCACTGGAATGCCCAAGGGCGTGGTGTGGCGTCATGGTGACGTGGTGATGGCTCTCGGTGGCGGAATCGACATCATGAGTGGCGAGAAAGTTTCGTCACCAGAAGGTTTTGTTGAAAAAGGACGTACTGGTTTCCCGTTGGTGTCGTATCCATTACCTCCTTTGATGCACGGCGCATCTCAATGGAGCGTGATGGCTCAGAGTTTTGTTGGCAACAAAGTGGTTTTGCGTGGAAAGTTTGATCCCGCCGACGTGTGGAGCACTGTCGAAAACGAAAAAGCCAACTTGATCATGATCACCGGAGATGCAATGGCTCGACCATTGCTCGATTACGTCGCTGCCAACCCTGACAAGCACGAACTCTCGTCACTATTTGCAGTCAGTTCAAGCGCTGTTCTCTTTTCGCAATCATGCAAAGAACAATTCATTGATCTGTTCCCGAACGTTGTGATTACCGATGCGGTTGGTTCAAGTGAAGGCGGCGCCAATGGCATCACGATGGTTGGCAAAGGTATGCAATCAAAGGGTGGTCCGACAATTAAGGCTGGTCGAGACTCAGTAGTGCTTGGTGATGATTTGTTGCCAGTGAAACCGGGCGAGATGGGTCGACTGGCACGTGCCGGAAACATTCCGTTGCGTTATCACAAAGACCCAGAAAAGACGGCCGCAACATTTGTAACTGCACCTGATGGAAGGCGTTACGCGATCCCAGGTGACTTCGCTCGTCTTGAAGAAGATGGAACAATCACTTTGATTGGCCGAGGTTCGGTTTGCATCAACAGTGGTGGCGAAAAGATTTTCCCCGAAGAAGTTGAGAATGCGCTGAAGGCACACCCCGAAGTGTTTGATGCTGTCGTCGTTGGAATTCCCGATGATCGTTGGGGAGAACGCGTCGCAGCAGTAGTACAGGCTCGTCCTGGTACGTCCCCAACGTTAGAAAGCGTGCAAGAACATTGCCGTGCTCATGTTGCGGGTTACAAAGTCCCGCGTCAACTGACATTGGTTGATCAGATGGTGCGTTCGCCAGCAGGCAAGAGTGACTATCGCTGGGCGAAACAACAGGCAATGATTGACGCTGGAATTGAAGGCTGATTGAAATGGCTGGTCCGCTGCAAGGTATTCGTGTGATTGAACTCGTCGGCCAAGGACCTGGCCCGTATGGGGCAATGGTGTTGGCCGATCTTGGTGCCGATGTCATTGCGGTTGAGCGGCCCGAGGTTGCGGCGCGGGTCAATCGTGATCGTCTTGCAACAAATCCAATGATGCGTGGTAAGCGCAGTATTGCTCTCGACTTGAAGAGCCCAAAAGATATTGCAACTCTGCTAGATCTCTCCGACCGAGCAGATGCGTTCATTGATCCATTTCGTCCCGGTGTGTGCGAACGTTTGGGTATCGGACCTGACGTCGTGTGTGAACGCAACCCCCGCATGATTTACGGACGGATGACTGGCTGGGGTCAAGATGGCCCATTGGCCCACACCGCTGGGCATGACATTGACTACATCTCGTTATCGGGAGCGTTGCATCTCATCGGTTATGAAGGTCAGCCGCCAACTCCGCCCATCAACTTGCTTGGTGACTTCGCGGGCGGCGGTTTGGTGTTGGCAATGGGTGTTGCCTGTGCAGTGGTTGAACGTTTCAGTAGTGGGCGCGGGCAAGTCATTGACACCGCGATGGTTGATGGTGCGGCAATGATTCTTGGCCCATTTTTCTCAGCATTCACTAACGGTTTTTGGGGTGAACGCGGTACTAATCATCTTGATGGTGGGGCTCATTTTTACAATGTCTATGAGACGGCCGATCACAAGTGGGTTTCAGTCGGGGCCATTGAACCGCAGTTTTATGCTGAACTCGTGCAGCGTCTTGGATCAACTGATGACGCCTTGTTGCAATCAGCCGAGCAGAACAATCGCCAAGTGTGGGCGGCAGCCAAACAACGCATGGCTGAGATCTTCATGACAAAAAGCCGTGCTGAGTGGGAAGCAGTTTTTGATCAATCAGATGCGTGTTTTGCTCCGGTGCTTTCACCGAGTGAAGTCGCGACGCATCCCCACACAGCAGCGCGTGGAACCGTCGTAACGATCAATGGTGTTGTGCAAGCACAGGCCGCGCCGCGCTTTTCACGTACAGAGGCAAAAGCGGGTGTGCCGTGTCACTCTGGTCAACACAGCGTTGATGAAATTCTGTCGTCGTGGAAGTAGCGAAGATTTAGCGACAGACGGTGGCGCCGTCGACTAACAGCGATTCACCACACACGAAACTGGCGCGATCACTGCAGAGCCATACTGCTGATTCAGCGATTTCGGATGGCTCGCCCAAGTACCCGCGACCGATTCCGCGACTCACCATTTTTTCAATCTTTGGATCACCATTGATGAATCCTTCAATCATGGGAGTACGTGTTGTGCCGGGAAGAATTGCGTTGACTCGTACGCCTTTGGCGGCGAATTCTTGAGCTGCACACTTGGTGAGACCGAGCACACCGTGCTTGGCTGCGGTGTAGTGAGGCAAACCAGGGGCTGCGA
>JBIIMF010000100.1:0-4477 GCA_044338135.1 Ilumatobacteraceae bacterium
TAAAGCTGCTGTGCATTCGTTCAAAGTCGCCGTTGGCTTCAACGTTTGGCATGCGGGTCAATAGTTCTTTGAACATCACTGCGAGCTCGACTCGTGCGACGTGCATGCCAAGACACAGGTGTGGTCCACCCGCACCGAAGGCAACGTGTGGGTTGGGGTCGCGAGTGATGTCGAATGTATTGGGATTGACAAAGACGTCTTCATCGCGATTCGCCGAACCGTAGAACATCACCACACGTTCGCCGGCCTTGATGTGTTGTCCGCGAATAGTGGTGTCTTCCATGACAGTTCGCTTGAAGTGTGAAACCGGACTGCTGAAGCGCAACATTTCTTCAATCGCCGTTGCCAGGTGCCCATCGACATTGGACATCAACTTGGCACGTTGATCGGGATGATCGAATAGAAGTTGTAATCCGGCCGCCAGCAAGTTGCGGGTCGTGTCGCCACCAGCATTGACGAGTAACAAGAAAAACCATTGGAACTCTTCGTCGGTCAAGCGGTCGCCACCTACTTCAGCGTTGACCAAAATGGTTGCAAGATCATCGCCTGGAGTGTTGCGCTTTTTGTCGGCGACTGATTGTCCGTACATCAACATCTCGCCAATCGCCGCCATCTTTACCTCAGGCGGCGCAACTGCATCATCGTTGGTATGCATGATTTCAGTGAGGTTGTACAGACGCTCGCCATCTTCGCGAGGCATGCCCATCAATTCGGCGATTAAACCCGATGGCAATCGGCCGGCGATTTCGCTGACGAAATCGCACGAACCTTTTTGCATTGCTACGTCAACGATTTCGCGAGCGAGTTCTTCAATGCGTGGACGAAGTAGCGGTGCGTTCTTGGGCGTGAAACCACGGGAGACCAACAACTTGAATCGATCATGTTGTGGTGGATCCATGTTGAGCATCATCAGACGTTGTGCGTAGAGTCCCATCGGATCGGGGTCGGGCAACATCACCCCGGTTTCGTATGAACTAAAAGTTTTAGGGGTACGACTGATGGCGCGAATGTCGTCGTATTTAGTGACGGCCCAAAAACCAGGACCATCTGGTTCGTCGTGCCAAAAGACTGGAGCGTTGGCGCGCAGCCATTCGTACTGGTCCCACGGATGACCGTGAGCCGCAAAGTACTCGGGATCGATGAGATTGATTGCTGGTGCCATTTCTTGACTCCTTAGTTTTCGCCAGGGCCTTTATCTTCGCCAGGAAACGAATAGGCGACATCACTGAATTTGTCGCGGGCAAACATGTACAGCAGGCGCAGAGGCACCGGCCCGGTGTTATGGGCGTAGTGCTCAAGACCTTCGGGAATCCACACGGCTGAGCCCTCTCGAACGGGCGTGGGGTTGCCTTCAATGACGACATCGCCTTCACCCGACAAGATCACATAGATCTCGGTGGCATCGTGTGAGTGCCCCCTGGGTGGGGGAGTCGAGCCCACCGGCACCTCAGCGATTCCGACGGTCATTTCGTTAGTCGCGGTGGCATCGCCCCCAAACAGCTCCCACCAGCGCACCGAGCCCCGGGTGGGACTGGTCCATTCTTCGATCGGACAGTCATCTATATGGCGAACGACCACATGGCGAAAGACAGGAGATTCCATAGCCGAACCGTACCGCGTCTATGACTTCTGGTCTCAGTTATGTCAAGGGACATGCCTCAATGGCAGAATGTTCTCATGAGCAACACAACTACTGACGATGCCCTGACCCCCGCCGAAGCCGAGGCTTTCCGCGTGCAAGTTCGCGAGTTCTTGGAAAAGAACGCCTCTGGAATTGGTCGCCGCAGCGATACTTCTGTTCAGATCGCCAAGACGTACCAGAGTGCGCTGGTCGAAGCCGGTCTTGCTGGTTTGGTGTACGGCAAAGAGCATGGTGGAGCCGGTTTGACTCGTGCCCACGATCGCATTTATCGCGAAGAGTACGGCAAGTACCCCGACATGACATTTGAATTGACCATTAGCCATGGCATGTGCTTGCCGATGCTCGGTCAGTTTGGCACTGAAGAGCAAAAGCGTCAGTTCATGCCCGACAACATTGCGGCGCGCACGATGTGGTGCCAGATGTTCTCTGAGCCGGGCGCCGGATCAGACGTGGCAAGTTTGCAGACCAAAGCCGAACTCGACGGTGATGAGTGGGTGCTCAATGGTCAGAAAGTTTGGACCACGCTTGCTCACGTGAGCGATTACGGAATTGTGATCGCCCGCACCAATCCTGATGCACCAAAGCACGCCGGAATTTCGATGTTCATCATTGACATGAAGGCTCCTGGTGTCGAAATTCGTCCGATTCACCAGATCGACGGTGGCAGCCACTTCAACGAAATTTTCTTGACCGATGTTCGTACGCCGAAGTCATGGTTGCTCGGTGAGTTGAACAACGGCTGGAATCAAGCAACCGCCATGTTGATGTTCGAGCGCGTGGCAATCGGAACTGGTTCATCAAGCGGTGTCACTCACAACTTGGCCGATCGTTTGATCGATGTTGCCAAGAACAATGGCAAGTTGAGCGATCCGGTGATTCGCCAAGAACTCATGAAGTTGTACTGCGAAGAAACTTGCAAGTCATTGGTCTCGATGCGTACACGCGCCGAGATGAAGGCCGGCAAGGTGCCCGGTCCTGGCGGCTCGCTCGGCAAGTTGCACGGTGCTGTGATTGCTCGTTTCAGCCGCCCACTCATCAACCGCCTTGTTGGCGCAGATTGTGATGCATGGGAAGGCGAAGGCCGCGGCGAAAACTGGGCGCGCTATATCTTGTCGAGCTTCCAGTCGAACATCGCCGGTGGAACTGACGAAATTCAGCGCAACATCATTGGTGATCGTGTTCTTGGCTTGCCGCGCGAACCAATGGTCGACAAGAACCTCCCATTCAAAGATCTCAAAGTCGGTACCATTCGCTCATGACCCAACCTTTCCTCTCCCAAATATGGGTATATCCCGTTAAATCAATGGTGGGAGCAACAGTTGATGAATGTTCTGTCAGCGAGTTAGGTCTCGTTGGCGATCGTGTGTGGGCTGTTCGCGATCTGGAGAACGGTGGTATTCGAGGTGCCAAGAAATTTGGTGGCTTGATGAAGTTGTCGGCTTCGTTTGTCGAAGGCTCAGATGACGTGTCAATTTCTTTGCCGAGTGGTCGCGTCGTTCGCAGTGACGACAGCGATGTACACGCGGCGATCAGTGAAGCAATTGGCGTACCAGTTCAGCTTGAACATTTGCGTCCAGCATCAGATCTCGATCACTTCCGTCGTGGAGCCCCCAGTAGCGACGACATGATGGAAGAGTTACGCAATGTTTTCGGGCGCGACATTGATGAACCGCTTCCTGATTTTTCGGTCTTCCCACCTGAAGTGATTGAGTTTGAATCGCCGCCGGGCACATATCACGACTGTTGGCCATTGATGATCATGAGCACGTCTGCGTTGCGGTCAATGCAAGAGGCCTTGCCAGATTCACAGATTGATATTCGACGTTTTCGTCCGAGCCTTGTTGTTGACACAGGTGATCAAACTGGTCATCCCGAATTTGCGTGGGCTGGAAAGACGGCACGAATTGGAGATTGTGAAATTGAATTTCAGTCGGCGTGCCCGCGTTGCGTGATGGTGACGCGTGAGATCAACGATGATCTTCCCGCCGACCGAGCAATCTTGCGACACATCGTGCGCGAGCTCGATCAAAATGTTGGCGTCTATGCCAAGGTCACTCAACCTGGTGCCATCAAAACCACCGATCAACTCACATTTCTATAGGGCCCCGAGAATGATTTTGGCGACTTGGGCGGCGGGTTCGCCGTTGTAGTGCAGGCCGTCGTACCGGAAGATCCGCTCGCAATCATCGGGATATGACGGGCACACGTCATCGCGAAGATGTACGACCTTGATTCCTAGTTCAGTAGCGACGTCGTCGTACGCAATGATCTCGCATTCAGTGCCCTCGACGTCTTTGGCACTCTGATCTAAACGGGGGACAGGTGCCACCAAAATGATGTCTGTTGCGACCCCCTCGAAATAAGCCACGAGGCGACGAATTCGATTTCGGGCTATCTGTTGAGCATCGACTGCACAAAAGTCGTACATCACACCTTGTTCAAAAAACTCAACACCAGTTCCGCCCCACCAAATAATTGCCGTATCAATGTCGAGTTCTTGGGCTCGGGCGCGGGTGCCTTGCAAGAAAGTGACGCATTCTGGTTTGCCGTATTGATCGTTCTTCTCTTCAGATGGCACACAACCGGGATCAGCCCGAACTTCAATTTCGATTCCAAGCGATTTTGCTTCGGCTTGTAATTCATCGGCAACGACGGCAGGAACAGAATCACCAAATACCATGACGCGTTGCGGTAAATCAACTGCAACTGAGTTGACGGTTGTTGGTCGTGGAGCAAGCGTGACTTCAGTGTCAAGTGCCGGTGCGGTGGGCGTTGAAACAACGAGACTCACAACAACAATTGCGACGGCAACAGTTGCGACGGGCAACATACTCA
>JBIIMF010000027.1:0-15173 GCA_044338135.1 Ilumatobacteraceae bacterium
TTCGGGCTTCTCCTGCTAGTCAACTGTGTTTCTGGTGTCGTTTTAGTCGGTATTACCAACCAAAACGACACCAGAATCACAAAGGGAGCTAGACCTGGTAGGTGCGGGCGGCAGTGTTGTAGAACAAGTCGGAGCGTTCGCTGGCCGAAAAACTGCTCGTCATCTTTTTGTACGCATTCCACAAAACTTCGTACGACAATGACAAACGGTCAACGGGAAAGTTCGATTCGAGCATGCATCGTGATGGACCGAAGCATTCAATCGCGTGTAGGTAATAGCGCGCTTGTTGCGCAATGAATTCATCTGATGTCGGTGGGCGAGTAGCAGTGTTCCACCCAAAGCCGTTGTCGGGCATCGCAAGCCCACCAATCTTGGCAACCACATTGGGACACTTCGCAATTTCGGCAATATCTTTCTTCCACTGCTCAAAGATTTCGTCGCGCTGCGTTGCATATGGCCCAACGCCCACTGGTGTTCCGAAGTGATCAAGAACCATGGTGGTCCCGGGCGTTGCGCGAGCGAGCTCTAAGAACTCACGATTTTGGTGGTGATAGTGCCACGAGTCGTAGGTGAATCCTCGTTCACCAAGTCGTGCTACTCCACGACGGAAAGATGTATCGAGGTATAGATCTTTCATCGCGTGACCCGGGATCATCATTGCTTCGGGATGAGTTGCGAGTGCAAGAGCATCACGAATTCCGCGGAACAATCCACGGCTTGCTTCAACGTGCATATCGAGCAACTCATCGCGATCATCGCGCCGGAGATCAATAGAACTCACGATTCCAGCGATCAGCGGATTCGGGTCGCTCAATGCCTCATCGGCGATGTACTTCGTTTCTCCGAGTGAACGTAAGTGTTCGGGTGCTTCACGGTTGTACGCCGAACCACATTCCATGAAGATTGTCTTGACAACGTTGTGGCCAACTCCGGCATCACGATGCAAATCGTTGCGTGTGTACGGCAATCCCTGACCTTGAGGCCACATGTGGTGGTGCGGATCGAGAATAGGAAGTTCGGGCTCGACGATGTCTTCGACGACTTGGTCAAGCCACTCTTGGGTTCCTGGAGCTATTTGAGTCACGCCGAAATCATGCCACGAATCGGTTGACAAATTTTTAGTCAGTGAACCGAGATGCGGGTAATGGTGGTCATGCTGCACCAATAGATGTCGCCTTGTGGGCCGATGGCTGGAAAAACAGCAGACTGAATGGGACTTGTTGTCGAGACACGGGCGACTTCAGTACCAGTCGTGATATCGAGAACAACAACTTGTTCGCAACCAAGTTCGGGCCGATAGTCGGCGGTCACGATTTGGCCCGTCTCGGGAATGAGCAACATGTGGCAGGCATGATTTTGCTCGTGAGTCCAACGAAGCGTGACTGAATCTTCGTCATAGTCAAAGCCACTGATGACACCGTTGCCACTGTCAAAGCCCACAACGATTTGGCGTTTCGTATCCACCACTGGGGGATTCGCGACAATGCCGTTTGGTAAGCCGCAAATCTCGGTCAATGTGACATGCCCAGTTTGTTTATTCACTCGCACGAGATGCAGTGGTGCTGTTGAAATGCCCACACCGCGAAATGAACCGGTGAAGAGCTGTGTGCCCTCGCCGTTATCTAAGAACCAAGCATCGTCATCAGTAATGACGGTGTCCCACCCAAAGGATTGACCATCAATGGTTCGGTAGCGAGCATTGAATGTTTCATCAACAGATAGTGACTCGCCATTCCAGATGACTCGAATCAGTGAATGATCGCCGACGACATAAATATCGTTTCCGTCAGCCGACAGACGAGCAATCGAAGGTTCGGCAAGTTCGAGACGTGCGACGATTCGCAAATCTTCCGGATCAAGAATTAACAACTCAGTGTTGTCCATCGCAGTGCCGTTTGGTTGACCAGGAAGTGGGCCAGAAAAATCTTTGGTGGCGATATACCCCGTCGGCAAGATGACGAAACTGTTGTACGGACGAACCCGCGGCAACTCAACAGAAGCGAGAACAGCAAGATCAGTTGACAAGCGATGCGCGTGATTTCCGAACACCACATATAACGAACCATTGGCGTGAGCAGCCATGCCACCTGGCCACATCGGGCCGCCCGCAAGTTGTTCAGATTGAATGATTGTTTCAAGTGTGAGGGGATCAATTTTTTCGACCCACGCCACTGAATCCAGTCCGGGCATCACCCTTTGGAGAAAGAGTTCATCATTTGGTCCAACTATTGGCATGGTCATTGCCAATGCATCCCGCGAGACGACTTCCAGCTGTTTTGAGTTTGTTATGCGCGGAATCAACACATTTGTCGCAATTTGGCGGCGTTTTGGTCCACCATCTTCGCCTGACCACGAACTTTTCCAATAATCACTCATTCACAAACCCTAAACGGTCGAGGTATCAGGGCTCAAAAGAATCGTTGGGGACTACCAACGCCCTGCTGGAGCGTTTATGTTGTAGGGGTGACCGATGAAACGATTTTGCTTGAACTTGAACCAGAAGCAGAACGTCTTCTCAATCGACATTTAGATTCAGCCGAAGAGTGGTATCCGCACGAGCAAGTCCCGTGGGACCGCGCCGCACGATTGGCGAGCGACGGATTTACTTTTGGGGAAGAGCCTTTGCCGCAGGGCGTGCGTTCGGCGTTACTCGTGAACTTGCTCACCGAAGACAATCTGCCTTGGTACACCCGAACGATCTCGCGCATGTTCGGCGGCGACTCGGCGTGGGGTGCGTGGGCACAACGTTGGACCGCCGAAGAAGGTCGTCACGCCATCGTGATGCGTGATTACATCACGGTCAGCGGACTTGTTGATCCCAAGACTCTTGAAGACGGACGCATGGCTCAAGTGAGTAGCGCGATTGTTCCCGAACCCGATTCGCCTGTTGACGGTATGTGCTACGTCGCAATGCAAGAACTTGCCACACGTATTTCGCATCGCAACACCGGAACCATGTTGAACGACCCAGTCGGTTACAACGTGATGATGAAATTGTCGACCGACGAAAACCGACACCACCTCTTTTATCGCGACCTGGTGAGCAAACTCATAGAATTGAATCCGTCGGCAGCAATTGAAGCATTGAAGCGCCAGGTCACGTCGTTCTCGATGCCGGGTATCGGAATTCCCGGATTTGTCGAACACGCCAAGGCCATCGCCCATGTCGGCATTTATGACTTCGCGATTCATCACGAAAAGATCATCATGCCGTTGGTGTTCCGCCAGTGGGCCATTGACAAGGTTGAAGGTCTCTCCTCGGCGGCAGAAGAAGCTCGTGATGCGATGTTTAAGTACATCGAGCGTGTCGGCAAAGTGGCTCGTCGCCAGGTTGAGCGTCGCGAGGCCTCAATGGCTGCAGCCGCAGCAATTCTGTAGACCACCAAATTTCGCTAGTCATCCGCAAACTTTGGTTGTAGTTTTCCCTTCAGGGGGAAACCATGACTTCAACTTATGCTGCTGGCCGTCGCATCGTCGACATTGATGCCCACATTCTTGAGCCCAAAGGCTGGTTGCGCTCGTATGCATCTGCAGCGGTACAAGATCAGATTCCTGAATTGGGTGAAGGTGATTCAAACTTCAATCAATTGTTAGATGATTCGTATCGCGACTACGACCAACGAAAAAACGATGAGATTCTTCAAAGCAAACTCGCGAGTGAGTTTATGTCAATGCCACGTAAGGGCTGGATGTCGTTCGGTGGTTGGGACGTTGATGAACGTCGTCAAGCGTTAGATCTATTGGGTTTTGATTGCCAACTGATTTTTCCGACTGGATCATTTGAGCAAATCATGCAAACGCCAACCTCGGTGCGCCTTGAAGCAGTGCGGGCGATGAACCGCGGCATGCTCGATTTTTGCCAAGACCCTCGATTGCTCGCCTCTGCCTACGTTCCATTTGAATTTGGTCCGGAGATTGCGCTTGAGTTGATCGCCGAAGCGGTGGCAAACAAAGTCACAGCTGTGTTGATTGATTCAATCCCTGCTTCGCATCAACACTCGTTTACTCATCCTGATTTTGATGTTGTGTGGGCGGCGCTTCAGGAAGCAAACATCGCAGTTTTTCTGCATGTAGGTGCCGATCAAAACTACAGACCCGTGCCGAAGGTATTTTTCGATAACGGTCGCGACATGAGGCATTTTCGTTCTGACGCACCAGGCGATCCATTGTCGTATATGGCAATCGGTTATCCGGGTGAACTTTTCCTGGCTTCGCTTGTCTACGACGGAGTACTCGAGAAATTTCCGAAGTTGCGGATTGGTGTCACAGAACTAGGTGCCACCTGGTTGCCCTCGTTTTTGCATTTCATTGATACGGGTGCCCGAGCATTTAAGAACATCCAAGATCTTTCACATTTGTCGATGCGACCGTCCGATTACTTGCGCCGACAGGTTGTCGTGAGCCCATTCGCCGGTGAAGACGTGGGTTGGATCATTGAACAAGTCGGTGAGCAGATGGTGGCTTTTTCTTCGGATTATCCCCACCATGAGGGAACTGACGATCCGATACGTCGCTTTGAGGCGAGCATGTCCGCGGTCAGTGACGTAGAACGAACAGCCTTCTATTTCGACAATGGAGCGAGACTTTTGGCTCTCTAGGTGAACCATCCATGGGGGCAACGCTCTAATGTGAAGAGTGAAGTTCACAAATTCAATGGGGGACATATGAATTACGACTTGATCATTCGTGGGGGAACAGTTGTTGACGGGACGGGCAAGGCCTCATTTCGTGCTGACGTCGCTGTGACTGGCGATCGCATCGTGGCGATCGGCGACCTGTCATCTGACACTGCAACTCGTGAAATTGATGCCACTGGTAAAACTGTGTCGCCAGGCTTCGTCGACTTACACACTCACCTTGATGCGCAAGTTGGTTGGGATCCGTACATGACATCAAGTTCGTGGCATGGAGTCACCACTGTGCTCATGGGCAACTGTGGCGTGACCTTCGCTCCGGTTGTTGAACAAGATCGCGAATTCTTGGCCGAGATGATGGAAAGTGTCGAAGACATTCCACGCCAATCAATTCTTGAAGGCCTGCCGTGGGACTGGGAGACATACCCCGAGTATCTCGACTCGGTTCAACGACTGAAGCCCGCATTGAATGTTGTTGGTTTGGTTGGACACTGCGCGATCCGTTCGCAAGTCATGGGCGATCGCTCACTCAGTGACGAAGAGCCAACGCCTGAAGAACTTGGTCGCATGGCCGATATCGCCGAAGAATCGGTCGCCGGCGGTGCTGTTGGATTCTCAACATCGCGCATTTTGTTGCACGTTGTTCCGGACGGACGTTGTGTTCCTGGCACATACGCAAAGATTGACGAATACAAGGCAATCGCCGACGGAATGAATCGTGCAGGCGGTGGAATTTTCCAAGCAGTCAATGATTTCGCTACTAAAGCCGAATACGAATTCACATTGTTACGTGAGATGGCGCAACATGCGGGCGATGTTTTGTTCTCGGGTGGCGCAGGTGATGGAGACCTTCGTTCGGTTGAACGCATGAATAGTTTCTTCACCAACATCAATGACAACTTGGGTCGTATTTCTTCAGCGACACAAACCCGTCCGGGCGGAACTTTGATGGGTCTCAAACAAACTCCTGTCGTGGCAGGAAAAGTTTGGAACGAAATGATGAAGCTACCGACGGTTGAAGATCGCTTAAAGGTATTGCGCGATCCCGTGCGTCGGGCCGAATTGCTTGAAGAAGGAAATCGCAAAGGCACGTGGTACGACGCAGCGAAAATTTTCCCATTAGGTCTTGATGAGTTGCCGAACTACAACGTTGATAACCCGAAGTCGGTCGCAGAGCTTGCCGCCGAAGCCGGTGTGACACCAGTTGAACTGATCGTTGATCGCTTGCTACAAAGCGAAGGCCGCGAGTTGTACAACGCGTGGTTCTTCAACCGCAATACCGAATCAATGGAAGTCTTCTTGCAACTTGATGCAGTTGTTCCAGGTCTTGGTGACGCTGGCGCTCACGCCGGCCAGATTTGCGATGCCGACAGCCCGACCTTCTACTTGTCGTATTGGTATCGCGATCGCAAAGCCGTGACCCTTGAAAAGGCGATTCACCAATTGACCGCCAAGCCGGCCGCCGTTTTAGGCTTGGTCGACCGCGGAACTTTGAAGGTTGGCGCCTTTGCCGACATCAACGTATTTGACCCCGAAAAACTGCAGACCGAGTACCCCGAGTATGTCTATGACTTCCCGGGCGAAAAGGGCCGTTTCCGCATTAAGGCTCGGGGCTATGCCGCGACCATCGTGAACGGTGAAGTCGTGACCGATCAGGGCGAACACACGGGTCACCGACCAGGACGGGTCTTGCGCGAATTCGCACGTTAGGTGGCTTTTGGGCACGGCGAACTAATGTTGCCGTATGCCTAAGCCCGGAATGCACTCAGGAATCAGTACCGACGACGCGATGAACTTGGCCATGTCGGCCAAAGTCGTTCCGCTCTATGAAGCAGTCGTCAAATTCATCGCCGAAGAGGTCGAGCCGGTGACGGCTCAGTTCTACAAGCTTGGCGAAGGCCGCGCCGACCATTGGGGTTATGGCGTGGGTCAGCTTGAACTGCTTGATTCATTGAAGGCTAAAGCTAAAACTCGTGGTCTCTGGAACTTCTTCTTGCCCGACGCCGAAACCGGCGAAGGTCTGTCGAACCTCGACTACGCCTACATCGCTGTCGAATTAGGCAAGAACCCGCTCGCATCTGAGGCAATGAACTGCAGTGCTCCCGACACCGGAAACATGGAAGTTCTTGAGCGCGTCGGTACACCCGAACAAAAGAAGCAGTGGCTCGAACCATTGTTGGCAGGTGTCATTCGTTCGGCATACGCGATGACCGAACCCGATGTGGCTTCGTCAGATGCGAAGAACCTCGAGTGCCGCGCAGTACTTGACGGTGAAGAGTGGTTGATCAACGGTGAGAAGTACTACATCTCGGGTGCTGGCGATCCGCGATGCAAGATCATGATTTGTATGTTGATGACGAGCCCCGATGCGTCACCACATCGTCGTCACTCACAGATCTTGGTTCCGATGGACACCCCAGGTGTTGAAATTCTTGGACCGATGGAAGTTTTCGGAGAAGACGATGCGCCGCACGGCCACATGCATTTGCGTTTCACTGATGTGCGTGTACCTGCAGCAAACATGTTGCTCGGCGAAGGACGTGGTTTTGAGATTTCGCAAGTACGTCTCGGACCGGGCCGTATTCACCACTGCATGCGTTCAATCGGTGCTGGTGAGCGGGCGCTTGAATTGATGATTCGACGTGGCTTGAGCCGCGAAGCTTTCGGCAAGCCGATCGCCCGCCTCGGTAAAAACACCGAAGTCATCGCTAAAGCCCGTATCGAACTTGAAGCCATGCGTTTGATGGTGTTGCGTGCCGCAAAGGCTATGGACACCATGGGTAACGCCGAAGCCCGCGTTTGGGTGAGTGCCGTCAAGGCGATGGTGCCGATTCGTGTGTGCGCAATCATCGACGAAGCAATTCAGGTGTTCGGAGCAACTGGTGTGTCGCAGTGGACGCCATTGTCTCGCATGTACGCCAGTCAGCGCACCTTGCGTTTGGCTGATGGTCCCGACGAAGTGCACTGGCATGTTGTTGGTCGTAACGAAATCGCGCGATACGAAGGCGAAGATAACGACACCACTCGTGCTGCTCGCACGCAAGAGGGTATGTTCTCGGGTCCTGCCTGATCATGGAAGTTGAAATGATTGTGGAGATTCCGCAAGGGTCTCGCAACAAATACGAAATGGATCATGACACAGGAGCGATTTGGCTCGACCGTACATTGTTCACGGCAACGCAGTATCCGCTTGACTACGGCTTCTTCCCGAATACTTTGGGCGAAGACGGTGACCCACTTGATGCATTGGTGTGGTTAGGTCAACCGACGTTCCCGGGCTGTCATGTGTATGTTCGACCAGTCGCAGTATTTTGGATGGAAGACGAAGCTGGCGGCGATGCCAAGGTTTTGTGTGTGCCGTCGCATGATCCGCGGTTCAAGAACTATGTCGACATTGAAGACTTACCCGAGCACATGCTTGACGAAGTTGGAAATTTTTTCGAGACCTACAAGTTGCTTGAACCGAACAAAGAAACCACCGTTCGCGGATGGGAAGGTCGCCAAGCGGCCGAGAAAGAAATTGCCGACGCGTTCAAGCGTCTTCAGCCACACTGAGCAGATAAGCGTTTCGGTTTAGATGCTGACCAGCAAAGTCGCGATGCTTACTAAGCAAAGCACCAAAGCCGGAATCGTGTTGGCAGCCGTGTCGCGAACACGCACGTGGCACCACGTAGCTAACACGAAATACACGGCCAAACAAAACGCGGCATAGATTCGCAAGTCGACGTTGTTAAACCCGATCAGCAACCCTGCAGCGCCAGCAATCTTGGCGATGCCTAGTGCTGGGATAATGCGAGTCGGCATTTTCAATTTTGTCATACTCTCGACGATCTGCGGCATCATTTTCAAGTCGGCGTACGCCGAAGCGATACAGACGAGTGCCAAGACGACCGACAAGATGTGTGAAGCAAGCGACATGCGCTCAAATATAATCGCCAGCAATGGGCTACTCTCGGTATTCCTACGGACAAGTTTTGGGGGTCATCATGGGAGCACAAGAACAAGCCAATAAGGCAGTTGCCGAAGCGCACTGGAATTCGATGTATGCCAAAGATTGGGCTGATGTCGCGAGTCGTTTCTCTGACGATGCCGAATACATGGACGTCGGAGCAGTGCCGCCAGTTGTCGGCGGGCGCGATATTGCCGATCGCTTGAGGCTCGGACTTGGTCCGACTGCGAAGATGGTGCATCAGCCAGGCAATGTGCTGGCCGAAGGCGATGTGGTGATTACCGAGCACAAAGAAGAATGGCATTTTCCGACCGGCGAAGTCATCGTGCATCCGTTTACATCGGTGATGGAGATTCGCAACGGCAAGATTTGCCGCTGGCACGACTATTCACACCTAGGTAACTTGCTCGATAACGCTCCGCAGTGGTGGCTGGAGTACATCATGAGTGGCGGAACCACCCCAATACCGACCTGACCGTTGTTGTTCTGGTGCAGAATTGTTGCGAAACACGCAACAATTCTGCACCAGAAGCACGAACTGACTAAAGGAGTTTGCGGAAGAGCTTGGCCTTCTTGTCGGTGTACGGCGGGTAGGCGAGCGACGGATCGAGTTTGGTGCCACGACTCAGCACTGGCTTCATGTGCTGGAACAACCGCACGCCCGACTTGCCGTGATAACCACCCATGCCACTTTCGCCGATACCGCCAAAGGGCAAGTGCGGGCTGGTGAGGTGCATCAAAGTTCCGTTGACGGTCATTCCGCCGGCAGTTGTCTTGGCGAGCACTTCATTCACAACCGACTTGTTCTCGGCAAAGACATACAGCGCCAATGGGTGCGGACGAGCCGTAATGAAATCAATGGCTTGCTTGGTTGAGGTGATGGAGATCACTGGCAACAACGGTCCGAAGATTTCTTCGTTCATCAAAGCCGAGTTCATGTCGACATCAGCCAACACGGTCGGTGCAACGTAACGGCTCTCGGCATTGGTCTCGCCTCCGATAACAACCTTGCCGCCATTCATCAATGACTTCAAGCGATCAAAGTGGCGTGGCGAAACGATGCGTCCGTAGCTTTCGCTTGTCTGCGGGTCGGCACCAAAGAAATCGGTGATGGCTTTGCCGAGTTCGTCTAAGAAAGGCTGGCGAACTTTTTCGTTGACCAAGATGTAGTCAGGGGCAACACATGTCTGGCCAGCATTGAGCCACTTGCCCCACGCGATACGGCGAGCAGTGACGCGAACATTGGCTGACTCGTCAATGATGACGGGGCTTTTTCCGCCAAGTTCAAGCGTGACTGGCGTGAGGTTGTTAGCAGCAGCGGCCATCACAATGCGACCAACGGTTCCGTTGCCGGTGTAGAAAATGTGATCAAAATGTTCTGCGAGCAATGCAGTTGTTTCGGGCACTCCACCTTCGACCAACGTGATGGCCTTCTGATCGAGATACTTCGGAACGAGTCGGGCGAGTACCTCTGAAGTTGCAGCCGAAACTTCGGACGGCTTCATGACGACAGCATTTCCTGCAGCAATCGCACCAGCAGCCGGAACGAGCAACAACTGAATGGGGTAGTTCCAAGGGGCAATAACAAGCACGACACCAAGCGGCTCGGGAATGAGTTGCGATTTCGCCGGCATGGTGACGAGCGGTGTGGGGACGCGCTGCGGCTTATTCCACTTCTTGAGGTTCTTGAGCATCAACTTGATTTCGCCAGTGATGAAAGCGATGTCGGTGATGAATCCTTCGACGGTTGGCTTGCCAAGGTCGGTCTTTAATGCGGCCAAAAACTCGGGTTCGTTCTCTTCGAGCATCTTGATCATTTGCTCGAGCTGGTTTTTGCGCCAGGCGAGTGGGCGAGTGTGGCCCGAGTTGTAGGTGGCGCGGAGGTCTGCAGAGTAAGTCGACATAGACCTCTATTCAATCAGTGGTTTAGGGTTCAACGATGGCGAAGCCAGGGGCATTGGTATCGATATTGCCAAAGATGTTGAGCAGCGCCGCACCATCACCGTCAAGAGTGATGTTTCCAGCAGTGATCTGATCAACAAAAGTTGTTTGCTGCGTCAAGATGTCGATGAGCAACGAACGGTTGATCGATATTGACGCAACCGCTTCGGTGTCATGACGACCCTGCACCCCATAGAGAGTGCGGTGTGAGAGCGCGAGAACCCATTTCTCATCGGCGGTTCCTGCCATATCGGGGAATGTCCAATTGAGTTTGAGTGACAATCCGCCGACTTCTTCGCTCTTCAAGCGCACAGAAATTGTGTCGAAGATTTGTTCAACAGTCATCGCAACCAAGATGCCGCGTGCCCGTGCGGGGCTTGCCGGCAAATCGGGTGTTCCGTGGCGTAATTCTTGAGCACCCATTAAATATGCATTGCGGAATGTCGATGATTCGCTTTGATAGCCGAGCTGTTCAAGCAGATCAGCCTGCAGTGCACGCGCTTCAGTATTGGTCGGATCGGCAAAGACTAAATGGTTCACCAATTCAGCACCCCAGCGATAGTCGCCGCTGTTGAGAGCCTCGCGCCCAGCTGCGATCACTTTGTCGGCACCGCCAGCTAATGCGACATATCGCTGACCGACTTCAACCGGTGGCAACTTGTTGAGGTTGGCTGGGTTGCCGTCATACCAACTGAGATAACGCTGATACACAGCCTTGCTGTTGTGAACAAGATCTCCGTAATAACCATGGGTATGTTCTTGCGCCAAGAAATCATCGGGCAACTTAAGTGTGCTCGCGATTTCGGTCGGAACGAGACCTTGGTTAGCAAGACGCATGGTTTGATCGTGCATCCATTTGTACAAGTCGCGCTGCAATCCTAAGAATTCAACAGCATCTTCTTTGCCCCAACGTGGCCAGTTGTGCGACGTGAATAACACTTTGGTTTTTGCACCGAATAATTCGATGGCTTCGTTGATGTACTTTGACCAACGTAACGAGTTGCGAACAAGTGCTCCGCGAATCGGGATGAGGTTGTGCATCGTGTGTGAACAGTTTTCGGCCATGCACAGCGCATCAAAGTCGGGAAAGAAGAAGTTCATTTCGGCAGGGGCTTCGGTTTCGGGTGTGAGTTGGTACACCACTCGCACGCCGTCAATCAGCATTTCTTCACCAGTGAAAGTGATATCGCGATTTGGGGCGATGAGGGTGTTGGGACCGATCGGTAGCGCGTTACCGAGACCACAATCAACATGTCCGCGCGGGCCGGGCGGAAGCAAAGGTCCGAATTGATACAAGGCACGACGTCCCATTGCCGGGCCAGCAATGACATTTTCTCCAACAACTTCGTGCAAGAAACCAACTGGTGCGATGACCTGGCATTTTCCTGCATCAACTTCGGCTTGTGAAGTCACGCCAAGTACGCCACCGAAGTGGTCACCATGTGAGTGGGTATAGATGACGGCGACGACTGGTCGATGACCAAGATGCTTGGTGATCAGTTCATAACTCGCCCGAGCAGTTGCCTCAACGGTCAGGGGGTCAACAACAATCCATCCGGTGTTGCTTTTGATGAATGTGATGTTTGAAATGTCGTAGCCACGAACTTGCCACACACCGTCAGTGACTTCGAAGAGTCCGTGATTGACATTCAGCTTGGCGTGGCGCCACAAATTGGGATGCACAGTGTCGGGTGCGTCGCCTTGAAGGAAGGCATAACGACCAATGTCGCCCGCTTGTCGGCCTTGCGCATCGGTGATCTTGGTGTCTTCAAGTGACGCAATAAAACCTCGTTGAGCCCTCGTGAAATCTTCGGGGTCGAGGGGGGTCGCAGCCGAACCGTTGAAGGCGCGGGTGTGCTCAGAAGCTGGCTTAGATGTGTAATCGGGCGATTTCATTAAGTTCTCCTATGGGTATCTCTACATTACTACTCCTGACAATTCTTGATGAGTAGACCTTGGGCATCGGGCCCTAAACATCGCATCACCGTCAGGACAATCTGTGATCTTGGTTCACGATTTTCAGTGTGTTTGGGCTACATTCTTCTCAAACACTTTTTGATCGGGGGATCATTGTGAAGATTCATGCCTTGTTTATTGTTCCGATTTTGGTTGCGGGGTTGGTGAGTTGTTCGAGTGACGATTCAGCGAGCGATTCTTCGGTTGCGACGGGAGACTCTGTCGCTGGCACCGAGGCACCAGTTTCCGAAGCACCAACGACAACAGTTTTTGCTCCAGTGCCTGTCGCAATGACCGATGTCGGCGCCACGATCGTTGAAGGACCTGTCACTGGTGGTGGAGGCCAAATCATTTTTGGTACCGCAGCCTTTGATGGCTCGAGTTTTGGCTACACCGAAGAGGAGTACTTCATCTCGGGAACCGCAAATAGTTACACGTCCGCTCAGCCCTTGACCGAAGACGGTATGTGGACCGTCGAACCCAAAGATACGGCCGAGTACAAAACTCGAATCTTGGTTCGTCGCCCAACGACCGCAGCCGATTTCAGCGGCACTGTGTACGTCGAATGGCTGAACGTCACTGCTGGTCTTGACACTGGACCGACGTGGTCGTTGTCGTGGGTCGAAATGCTCCGTCAGGGATCAGTCTGGGTCGGAGTCTCGACACAACGCGTCGGCGTTGAAGGCGGCGGCAACAAGATGGGTGAGTTCAGAGTCTTGAAGATTGCCGACCCCGAGCGTTACGGCACCCTCAATCATCCCGGCGACAACTACAGCTATGACATTTTCAGTCAAGCAGGTGCCACGGTTTGGAATCAGGCGGACACAATTCTCGGAGGCCTTGAGCCGACAACGGTGATTGGCATGGGCGAATCACAGTCAGCATTCCGCATGGCTGCGTATCTCAATGCAGTTGCAACGACTCACGATGTGTATAGCGGCTATCTGGTTCACAGTCGTGGAGCACGAGCGGCAAACTTGTACTGCGCGACGAATTGCGCAGACCCAGGCGACCCATCAGATGTGAAAGGTCCAGAGGTCGCACTGATTCGTACCGATCTCAAGCGACCGGTCTTAAACTTCTCGGCTGAAACCGACGTTGTCGGAACCAACCTTGGTTATCGCAAGGCCGAACAGCCAGACACCGATTTCTTCCGTGGTTGGGAAGCGGCCGGTACAGCTCACGGTGATGCATACAGTTTGGGTATCGGCGACTCAGACACCGGATCGGGTAACGGAGACCAAGGCTTGTTTGATGCTCAGTTTGGTGCGCCATCGTCGGTGTACATGGGAATCATCGAATGTGGTTTGCCGATCAACGCTGGTCCACATACCTATGTTTTGCGCTCGGCCATCCATTCACTCGATCAGTGGGTTCGCACTGGCACACCGCCAGCATCAATGCCCAAGCTTGACAACAAGGCAGATCTCACGGGATTCAACTTGGACGCACAGGGCAATGCTCTTGGCGGAATTCGAACTCCATTTGTTGATGTTCCGTTGGCTGCCTTGAGCGGTATTGGTCAAGAAGGCGGCAGCTTCTGTGGTCTATTCGGAACGACGCGTAGTTTCACCGCAGATGAGCTTGCCGCTTTGTATCCAACCGCTGAAGACTTCATCGCGAAGTGGAACGCTGCGACTGATGCCGCGGTTGAAAGCGGAGCGATTCTTGCCGTTGATGCTGAGCACATAAAGGCCGCTGGGGCTAGCTACGCAACAAGATGATCGCGGATCATGTTGATTGAAAAAGGTGATCTGGCTTAATGGGGCGTTTGCTTTCACTTGCCGCTGGCGTGCAACCCGATGTTGCGCCTGCCGACATGGTGTCTGTTGCGTATGCATCTGGTTGGCCGGCAGTTGGTATTTGGTTTGATGGCAAAACATGGTCAGATGCAACGTCTCGCGAAGTGCGCAAAAGGCTTGATGACACGGGCGTGATTGCTTTAGATATCGAGCCAATCATTCCATCAGAAGATGGAAATGATTTTGCTGAACAACTTATTGAAGCGGCTGCAGTGATCGGTGCTCGGCACATTCTGTTTACGAGCCGCCTCAAAGACCAATCTCGTACTACCGATCGTTATCGTGAAGTTTGCGCATTGGCGCAGCCCTACGGAATCACAGTTGTGTGTGAATTTCTGCCAATCTTTCCGTTGAATACTTTGGCGATGGCGATCGAAATAGTCAGGTCTTCAGGTGCATCTAACGGTGGAGTATTGATTGATAATTTGCACTTATCGCGATCAGGTTCATCAGTTGAAGAAGTGCAGGCCTTGCCGACCGAACTCTTTCCCTATCTTCAGATCTGCGACGCAGTGGCAGAACGTCCTACTGAGTTTGGTGAATTATTAGATGAAGCTCTCAATGGCCGACTCTGTCCAGGAGAAGGTTCGTTGCCTATTGCAGAATTGATGCAGGCCATTCCCGACGTGCCCTTGTCCTTTGAGGTGCGCTCTCAGTTCTTGCGTGACATTACTGACCCAGTTGAGCGGGCAAAACATTTGTTGAAGTTTGCTCAACAAACATGCGGCAATCTTTAGTCAACAAAAAGAACACGCAATATTGACTTGAGAGTGAGATCATCCCACGCACGTCGATCAACTTGGGGTGAACCAACTTCAATAAACACTCGACTATTTAAAAGTCCGAGCATCCAATAGGCAGTGGCCAAAGTATCAATAGTTGGTTCAATCC
>JBIIMF010000183.1:0-4462 GCA_044338135.1 Ilumatobacteraceae bacterium
GCTTTGCAGCCAAAAGTCATCATCGCTGACGAACCAGTTTCGGCACTTGATGTTTCAATTCAGGCTCAGATTTTGAACCTTCTGGAAAAGCTTCAGGCCGATCTGGATCTGTCGTATGTGTTTATTGCCCACGACCTCTCTGTTGTCCGGCATATCGCCGACGAAGTAGCGGTGATGTATCTTGGCAAGATTGTCGAGATTGGCACTCCTGAGGCCGTCTACGGGGCTCCATCGCATCCGTATACCCAAGCCTTGATGTCGGCTGTTCCGGTGCCAAATCCCCAATTGGCATCCAAACGAAAGCGGATCATTTTGACTGGCGATGTGCCGAGTCCGGTTAATCCTCCCTCCGGCTGCCGATTTCGGACTCGATGTGCGAAAGTGCAGGACATCTGTGCCGTTGAAGAGCCGTTGTTGATCGATCGAGGGCAAGGGCGTCTCGTGGCCTGCCATTTTCCCGACTAAAGCCACTAGGCTGTGCAACCGTGCGTGACATCGTGATGTACATAATGGTTTTTGTCAATGTGGTTTCCATGTTCGCCATGGTCGGCACAATTTTGATGCATAGCGGCAAGGGCGGGGGACTGTCCGACATGTTCGGCGGAGGCAGCGGAGCCGGCCTCGGATCAGCTGCTGCAGAGAAGAACCTCAACCGCATTACCTTCGTGATTGCGTTAGTCTGGATCATCTCGATCCTTTCCCTCGGATTTCTCCTCACCAAGTGAGACATCGGTAGCACACAGTTGGGCGACTTTAGGTCGACCGATAGAGTTTTAACACCACGTCGAAGTGGCGGAATAGGCAGACGCGCTAGCTTGAGGGGCTAGTGATCGTAAGATCGTGGGGGTTCAAGTCCCCCCTTCGACACTCTGAATCGGGCGTGTTCCCGCAAAAGTGGAACACCAGCCGCGCACCGGACCCGATAGGTCCATACAGAACCACGAGAACCAATCAAACACGGCGGTGACGTGTGTCTGGGATTCACTGAAAGAAGATTTGGCTGTCGACTGGTCGTTGTTTTTTGACTAGTCAACAACACATTCGAGGCTGTAGTGAGCCGCTTCACTAGGAATTGAAGTCAGCGTGGATGCGTCATTACATTAAACAGTGGGCAATAGGCGATGTTGCGTTGATCGTTTAAAGAGACGGGGAAAGATTGTGGGTCGGATACATCGTTGGAGTGCCGTGTTCTGTGTGGCAACACTTTTGGTCTGGTTTGTTAATGTAGTTTCGCCTGTTCATGTGCTGGCCGTGGCATCTATCAGCCAGGTCGGTGCAGATATCGACGGTGAAGCTGCAGGCGACGCGTCAGGCTGGTCGGTTGCGATGTCTGGGGACGGTTCGCGTATCGCAATCGCCGCTGGCGGCAACGATGGCAACGGCAGCAATGCTGGTCATGTTCGTATCTACACGTTGATCAATGGCACGTGGACACAAACTGGTTTAGATATCGACGGTGAAGCTGCAGGCGACGTGTCAGGCATTTCGGTTGCGATGTCTGGGGACGGTTCGCGTATCGCAATCGGCGCTCCCTACAACGACGGCACCGATGACAACGGCAGCAATTTTGGTCATGTTCGTATCTACACGTTGATCAATGGCACGTGGACACAAACTGGTTTAGATATCGACGGTGAAGCTGCAGGCGACGCGTCAGGCTGGTCGGTTGCGATGTCTGGGGACGGTTCGCGTATCGCAATCGGCGATCCCTACAACGACGGCACCGATGACAACGGCAGCAATGCTGGTCATGTTCGTATCTACACGTTGATCAATGGCACGTGGACACAAACTGGTTTAGATATCGACGGTGAAGCTGCAGGCGACGCGTCAGGCTGGTCGGTTGCGATGTCTGGGGACGGTTCGCGTATCGCAATTGGCGCTCCCGGCAACGATGGCAGCGGCAGTAATGCTGGTCATGTTCGTATCTACACGTTGATCAATGGCACGTGGACACAAACTGGTTTAGATATCGACGGTGAAGCTGCAGGCGACCTGTCAGGCTGGTCGGTTGCGATGTCTGGGGACGGTTCGCGTATCGCAATCGGCGCCAACGGCAACGATGGCAACGGGATTGATGCTGGTCATGTGCGCGTCTACACGTTGATCAATGGCACGTGGACACAAACTGGTTTAGATATCGACGGTGAAGCGGCAAGCGCCAACTCGGGCATTTCGGTTGCGATGTCTGGGGACGGTTCGCGTATCGCAATCGGCGCTCCCTACAACGACGGCACCGGGATTGATGCTGGTCATGTGCGCGTCTACACGTTGATCAATGGCACGTGGACACAAACTGGTTTAGATATCGACGGTGAAGCCGCAGACGACTCGTCGGGCATTTCGGTTGCGATGTCAGGGGACGGTTCGCGTATCGCAATCGGCGCTCCCTACAACGACGGCACCGGCAGTAATGCTGGTCATGTGCGTGTCTATGGTGTGCCAACTGTTCCGGTGGCGCCGACGATCACCTCGGTTGTAGGCACGAATGGGTCGCTGACAGTTACCTTCGCTTCTGGTGCTGATGGTGGGTCACCTATAACGAACTACAAGTACTCGATTGATGGAACGCACTACATTGCGTTGAATCCGGTAACAACATCAAGCCCATTCATAATCAGCGGTCTCACTAATGCGACAACGTATTCGGTCACCATCAAAGCCGTGAATGTTTATGGTGACTCGCTTAACTCAAATACGGTGAGTGGAACTCCTACTGCACCGGCTGCGATAGTGGAACCCACCACAACAACTGTTGCAGCCACCACAACAACTGTTGCAGCAGTAGTCATACTTCCTGAGACAGGAAGTGATTCATTCCCGCTATTTGCTCTCGCAATGGGTTTGATATCTGCTGGCCTCGTGGTCTCAACACGCAAGCGAAATACCAGGCGCTAATCGCAGCTACACCGGCGTGATATCTTCATCGAAGCGGTGAGGCGCTAAGCAATCAAGGAGAAAGCCATGATCGATAAGGATCATGGGACTCTGCCCGATGCGGGCGCGAAGGGCCCCCTTGGATACCACTTGTTTTTGTTTTCTGTGACACCGTTTGACAAAACCGAAATGTCACAACTTCGTTGATTTGTCGTTATCCGAGGTATGAAACGATTTTCTTGGTCTTTCGCATTGTTGCCATCTCTTTTGCTTTCTTTTGTTCTGTTTGAACCCGTTACGGCAGATGCTTCACAAGCTCAATGGTCAAGTATCAATGTTTCGTGGCTTCGGCCGACAGGACGAAGTCTTGGAGTAACAAAACTTCAACAGAAAATCGAAGTGAGCACGTTGGGTTCTGCAAGTTATATAGCCCTCACTTGGGTGTTTACATCCGGCGTTGGAGGTTACGTTGGGGTGCAAACCAATCCGACCACTCCAGATGGATCGGTTCCTCCACCAGTTGGTTTTAATTTCGCGATCTGGGATTCGACAGAGTCATCCGGCGACCATTGCGGCCCGTTTGGAGGCGAGGGCATCGGTCATAGGTGTACAAATCCAGCTACATATGTTCCCGGAGCTGAATACATCTTCTCAATTGAAAGAATGTCTCTCAACAGCCAAAGTGGAGAGTGGAAGTGGCGAGCCTCGGTAGCGACCATCTCGGAGCAAGGTTCTGAGAGCATTGTAATTGGCGAGATTGAGTCACCTTCAAACGCAATACGAATCGACAGCGTCACTAACTTTGAAGAATACTTTGGTTCGATGCCGAGTTCTTGCGACTCTATTCCGTTGACCAAAGCAAGATTTTTTCCTCCGCAAGAAGTTGTTGGTCATTCGAATTACGAATTCATCTTCAATAGAGACCTTTCGGTGATGCGTGGGCCCGATCGCTGTAGCGAAATTGGTGGAGCGAATGCCACAATCTCGAAGATTTCTTCCTTCGTTGACATTTCTTTAGGCGGCACTAGGCGATCAGAATACGGACACCAGGTCATTGCGTCAGATGATCGATGCATCACAGGTATAGCGGGAGATTCTTTGGCGACCATTCCCACTCTTGAAACATGCGCAACAGGTTCGAAGGATCAGAGCTGGTATTTGAGTGCACCATTTGGCGCAGCATCGGGGTACATGATCGGAACGATAGAAATTGACGGGCATTGCTTGACATGGGTGACTACGCCGTCGCCAGTAGTCAAACTTGAATTGTGTTCGGATTCAACTGTCCCGCGATCCTCTTGGGCGCAAGCTGAGGATGGAACCATTCGGCCTAGTTCGCCCCAAAACACATTGTGTCTTTCTAGTGTCTCTCCAATCGCGCATTTAACGTTAGTGAATTGCAGTGGGATTCAAAATCAACAATGGAAGGCGTCGGCAACGTACATCCCGACAGGATTTAGATCTGTGGATCCGGTCAGGTTGTTTGATACGAGACGTGGTTCGCCTCAAGGTCTCCGCACGGTTACTAAAACCAAGATCGGAGCTGACGATGTTTTGCAAATCCAGGTGACCGGTGTTGCTGGAA
>JBIIMF010000005.1:0-44937 GCA_044338135.1 Ilumatobacteraceae bacterium
CTGAACCGAGGCAGTAATGCGTTGATTCAACCGAAGCAACCCAATCTCGCATCGCTTCATTGACAGCATCTTTCAAAGTGCGACTTCCGCTGTGAACAGCTTCGACTTCAGCGCCAAGAAGCTTCATGCGGAAAACATTCAGCGCCTGACGTTCAACGTCGACAGCACCCATGTACACCTTGCACGACATTCCCATTAATGCTGCAGCAGTTGCGGACGCCACTCCATGCTGCCCAGCACCAGTCTCTGCAACGATGCGCTTCTTGCCCATTCGCTTCGCAAGAAGAACCTGTCCGAGAACATTGTTGATCTTGTGAGAACCTGTGTGGTTGAGATCTTCTCGCTTCAACACCAATCGAATTCCGAGTTTGGCTCCGAGTTGATAGCACTCGGTGATCATCGATGGTCGACCGGCGTATTCTTTGAGAGTCTGATCAAGTTCTGCACGAAACAGAGGATCAGCCCACGCGTCGCGAAATGAAGCTTCAAGTTCTTGGCAGGCCGGCACCAAAGTTTCGGGCACAAATCGGCCACCGAACTCTCCGAAACGACCGGCAGCAGAGGGCTCGGACATGATTGATTGATCAGAAATAGTCACTTCACTCCTTAGGAAAGACACACTATGTTCGCACCCTGCAGGCGAGAACGCCTAGTCGTTTGTCCCGATTCGCCGTGTTTATTGTCGCAAATCTTGCGTCGACTACTCGTCGGCCCAGTCGTACGGGAACTCAGTCGAACCCGACATTGGGTCTTCTGGTGGGGCGGCGGCTCTGGCATTAGCGATAAAACGCCTCAATTTGATGGCATCTTTTTTACCCGGCCCAGATTCAACACCCGAGGAAACATCAACCCCCCAGGGGTTGACGTAATGCACGGCATCAGCCACGTTCTCGGGGGTTAATCCACCTGCCAAGATCATGCGAATACCCGATGGAATCTCATCAGTGAGCGCCCAGTCAAAGACTTTGCCCGAACCAGCTTCGGGAGCGTCAACCAAAATCAGGTCTGTTCCGAATTGGTTTGCAATCCGAGCCTCACGAGATCCAGCAGCCACTGCCTTAATGATCCATCTCACGTTGTCGGCCAAAGCAGCAACGGTCGACACCGGCTCGTGACCATGTAGTTGAACTGCTTTCACGCCCGATTTAGAAACAATGTCAAAAATACGATCAGGAAGTTCATCCTTAAAAACCCCGACCGTCAAGATCTCCGGTGGCAAACGACGGGTGATGTCATAGACAACCTGAGCCGATACTTGACGAGGTGACGGCGCGAACACGAAGCCGACAGCGTCGGCTCCCATAGCCACTGCAAGAAGTGCATCATCCTCATTCGTGATGCCACAGATTTTCACGAACACATGAATACCGTACCGCTCGACGATGAAACGAGGGCGGATACCAAAAGTAGGCCGATGACCTAAACGCTTGCCGAACGAAGTAATCGAACGGCTTCGGAAGGATCAGGGGAAGTAACGAGGCTCTCACCCACCAGAACAGCGTGATATCCAGCCGCACCAAGCTCGGCCGCGTCTTGAGCATGACGAACTCCGCTTTCGGCAACCCGAACAACGCCGCTAGGTATCAAATTGGCCATACGCAATGCCCGCGCATGATCAACTTGAAATGTGACCAAATCTCTTTGATTCACACCGATCAAATTTGCACCGACATCTATGGCCCGAGATAACTCTTCTTCGTCATGGATTTCAACCAAAACGTCCAGGCCTATGCGTGTCGCTAGTGAGTAAAAATCTTGGAGCTCAGTTTGAGACAAAGCCGCGGCGATTAACAACACACAATCGGCACCCATTAATCGAGCATCACACACATCGTGACGTGAAATGCTGAAATCCTTACGCAACACTGGCAACGAGCACGCCGATGAAGCTCGTTGTAAGTCAGAGATCGAACCATCAAAAAACTCTTCATCAGTCAAAACCGATAAACACGAAGCTCCGCCTAATTCGTAGGCAACGGCCAATGCTTCAGGGATTAGACCAACAGCCAGATCGCCTTTTGAAGGAGAACGCCGTTTGATTTCACTAATCACGCTGATTCCGTTGACAGCATCAGCTAACAGACGCTCGCGAAAGCCACGAGGCTGACCCATTTCCAGGGAACGTTGAATCAACTGGTCAATATCTCGCGCATCTTGTGCTGCCACCTCGCGATGGCGCACAAGAATACGATCGAGATAAGTCGCTACATGATTCACGAGAGAATCAGGCGCCCTTTCCGCCGATGGGATTGACGAAATGCAATTCGGGTCGGCCACCCAAGAAAGGTGTAATGGCCGGACCAAGAGCCTTGAATGCCTCAGATCCCATATGCGCATTCAATGCATCCTGCGATTCATACATTTCGTACATGAACAGTGCATCGGCATCATTGGGATCATTGTGCAAGATGTAATACACAGTCCCAGCTTCTGCCTTGGCGGTCTCGAGAGCATTCCCGAGTGCCGCAGCTAAATCATCGCGCTTACCTGGTGCGGCCGGAATCTTGGCCCATACAGCAACTTTTGTCATGTCATTTCCCCTTTAGTTGAATCTATATAAGTGAATTTATGGATGTGTACCTGAAACCGTAGACGGTGTCTTCAAAAAATCAGAACCCGAGACGCACTCTGACTTGATTTTCTAGATCGGCGATCGGGACACGAACTTGATCAGTTGTATCTCGGTCGCGGATTGTGACCGAACCATCTTCTAAAGAATCAAAATCGACCGTGATACACAGAGGCGTACCAATCTCGTCTTGACGGCGATAACGCTTTCCAATTGACTGCGTGTCGTCATAATCGACCATGTAGCGCTCACCGAGAGATTCAAATATTTCGCGAGCCAACGGCGTCAACGTGTCCTTTTTGCTCAATGGCAAAATGGCGACTTTGTAGGGCGCCAGACGCGGGTGAAGACGCAAAACTGTTCGTAACTCGCCACCGATTTCGTCTTCTTCGTAAGCAGCCAGCAAGAAGGCGGCCATAGCACGGTTAACGCCCGCTGCCGGCTCGATCACGAAAGGTACATAACGTTCGTTGGTCGACTGATCGAAGAAGTCAAGCTTTTGACCAGAGTGCGTCGCATGTTGATTGAGGTCGAAGTTGGTGCGCTGAGCAATTCCTTCTAGTTCTCCCCAACCCCAGGGATACGCAAATTCGACGTCGGCTGTTCCTGCTGAGTAGTGGCTCAATTCATCTGCATCGTGCGGACGAAGGCGCAACATTTCTAGCGGGATGCCAAGATCGACGTACCACTGCAAACGTGCGTTGCACCAATACTCGTACCACTTCGGACCTTCAGCCGGTGGCACGAAAAACTCGAGTTCCATCTGTTCAAACTCACGGGTACGGAAAATGAAGTTGCCTGGTGTGATTTCGTTGCGGAAACTTTTGCCAACTTGAGCGATACCAAAAGGAGGCTTCTTACGACTCGTTTGCAATACGTTGGCGAAATTAACAAACATTCCTTGGGCGGTCTCGGGACGCAAATACACTTCGGCGCCCGAACCTTCTACTGGCCCAGCAAAAGTTTTGAACATGAGATTGAATGCACGAGCATCCGTCAGAGTGTCTTTGGCACCACAGTTCGGACAAACCGATTTGTCTTCGAGGTGGTCTTCACGGAAACGCTGCTTACACGTTTTGCAATCAACCAACGGATCGCTGAAGTTCGCCAAGTGGCCGCTCGCTTCGAAGACTTGAGGAGGACCCAAAATAGCGGCGTCAATCAAAACAACATCATCACGCTTCTGAACCATGGTGCGAATCCAAGATTCACGCACATTACGAAGCATCAAAGAGCCCAACGGGCCGTAGTCATAACTTGAACGGAATCCGCCATAGATCTCGGCCGAGGGATACACAAAGCCACGGCGTTTGCACAAGTTGACGATTTGATCAAGATCTTTAGCCGGCATAGACCACCAAGGTTACGGGCTGAGACCAGCACATCAGCGCCAAACGAGCGGATTCGCTGGTGTCTCACAACGTCTAATGGCGTTCGAAGATTGAAACCGATCGGAGTCTGCGCTCAATGTGATGTTCGAATGCTCGGGTCGCCAATTGAGAAACCTCATTGATCACTGGATCATTCAGTTGCTGACCGTCTGGATTAAACGCTCGGTCAAGAGATTCACCGAGTTTGCCACCCAAGACATCCCTCATCATTTCAAGCGCCGAAGCTGAAATCGCTACCCCGCTTCGACAAGAACGGCAGACCACCCCACCAAGGTTGAGATCAAAGGCAATGAAATCGACGCCTGAAGATTCGCCGCATGACACACACTCATCAAGTTGCGGACGAAGCCCTTCTGAGGACAAGAGCTTCCACAGAAACGCGGGGACCACGAGTGGCGAAGGTCGAGTCAACAACGTCTGCCGGGCACCGACCAGCATGCGGTACATCTGCGGTACGGGTTCTCGATCTGGCACCAGTTGATCGACAGCCTCAAGAATCGAAATAGCTTCCGTCATCGAATCAAGATCACCAAAAACGGCCGCTGTTGTGTCGATACTCTCGACCTGGCTCACTATGTCGAGATCTTTGCCACGATGCAGTTGAACCTCCACGTGCGAAAGTGGTTCAAGTCGTCCACCAAATTTTGATCTCGTTTTGCGAATACCCTTAGCAACGGCACGAACCTTGCCATGATCTTGAGTCAAAAAAACAATGATGCGATCGGATTCTCCAAGCTTGTAGGTACGAAGAACGATTCCAACATCTCGATATAAACGCGAAGTCATGTATCAACGCCACCAAAGCGACGATGCCGTGACGAATATTCTTGAATTGCATGATTAATGCTTTCAATTGACAACCCAGTCCAGCCTTGATCGACAAACACGATTTCTCCGTAAGCAAGTTCCCAAACAAGAGACGCAGGTAAACAATTTGCTGGACCGAGAACAATGACCAAGTCAGGATTTCCTGCAGTACCAAAAAGTTGTTGATCTAAAAAACCCTCATTCACAATTTCGTAGGGTTCAACATTTGTCAGCGCAGCGCAAATTCGCTGACGACCGTCCGTCGTTGAATGAACGACAATTTCAACATCATCAAAAGACAATCTGCGTTCGAAGTTGACGTCGCTCACTCGACTGTCTTCTGCATTTGGACCGTAGGGGTAAATCGAAAGCACCTTGACCCCAAAGCCACGAACCACTTGAACCAGTTCTTGTAAGCGTTGATCCCACCGTGACCCAAAATGGTCCCATTCAGACAGTGAGCCTCCAGCGATGGCGACGTGAACCAAGGTTGCATCATTATCAACGGCCGTCTCGGTCAGTTGCGCTCTTCGCTGAAAAATCTTCCCCATCAGGATCCATTGTTGCCGATACTGGTCGGTGGACAAGGTTCTTTGTGATGGTCAAGCCATCAGCGTGAGACTCATAGCGGGTCCCAAAGCGGGTGACATGACACAAGTAACCATCCCTCCACGAGTACCGTAAAGCCCGTGCATGTGGCCTGCATCATGGATGGAAACGGGCGGTGGGCACAGCGTCGTGGTTTACCTCGAACTGCTGGTCACACCGAGGGTGAGGAGAACCTTGCCGCGGTCGTGCGCGCCAGCGTGAGCCGCCAAGTGGACTATTTGACAGTTTTTGGTTTTTCAACTGAAAACTGGATCCGTCCACGGGGCGAAGTACGTCACATTCTCGGACTGCATAAGAAACTATTCGGGCGCATTAACGAACTCAATGAGCTCAACGTCAGAGTTCACTGGATTGGTCGGCCATTTGACGACCCCACAGCGCGAACACCCAGATACGTCCAACGAGCTATTCGGAGAGCCATTTCTGATACGTCTCGCAATACCGGCATGACCTTAACCGTGGCGTTTGATTACGGCAGCCGCACCGAAATAGCTCATGCCGCACGTTTAGTAGTAGCAACAGGCCAACAGCCGACAGTCAGCCTGATGTCCGACATGATGTATCTGCCAGATATGCCCAAGGTTGATGTTCTCGTTCGGACCTCCGGAGAAACTCGTATTTCTAATTTCCTTCTTTGGCAGGCCGCAGGCGCCCCGAGTTATTTCACCGACAACACGTGGCCGGATTTCAGCGCTGAAGATCTGGAATCGGCTATTCAACTCGCTCAACAGTTCACCAATTCATGAAATCCCCCATCCGTTAGACCGAACTACCATCTCACCCTGAAGTACGGTGGCACGTTGTGCCGGCTCCTCGTTCCAAGATCAATGTCAGCGATGCATTAGAAATCGCCACATCTGCTTTGCCGCACTCCGAGTCGCGTCCTGGACAAAAAGAGATGGCTCATGCCGTCGAAGAAGCCCTAAATGAAGGAAAGCACCTGATTGTTCAAGCCGGCACCGGAACGGGAAAGACGATCGCCTATCTAGTTCCCGCAATAGTTGCCGGCAAGCGCACTGTGGTCACAACCGCTACCAAGGCACTTCAAGATCAGCTGGCCCACAAGGATCTTCCATTTCTGGTGCAGCACCTCAGCGAGTACGTCAATCGAGACATCACGTTTGCTGTTTTGAAAGGTCGTAGCAACTACGTCTGCCGCCAGCGTTTGGCCGAACTTAATGGTGAAACCGAAAAGAAGAACCGAAAAGCAGATTCTCCGACGCTGCTTGAAGTCGATGAGATGTCCCAGTCGGTTCGCCGTGAAATCGACCTCATTTCCGAATGGACCAAGACCACAAAAAGTGGCGACATGGCCGATATTTCTTGGTCACCCTCAGATCGAGCGTTGAGGGCTGTGAGCGTCGGAAGTGACGAGTGCCCAGGAGCGCGACGTTGTCCCGTGGGTGGCACCTGTTTCTCCGAACTTGCTCGCTTCAAAGCAAGCGAAGCAGACATAGTCGTCGTCAACACGCATTTGTACGGGCTGCATGTTGCATCCGGTGGCCAACTTTTACCCGAGCATGAAGTCCTCATCGTTGACGAAGCTCATGGTCTCGAAGACATCATGAGCGACACAGTCGGTGTTTCGATTCATGCCGGAAACTTCAACTTTTTCGCGGGAGTTGTCAAACGGATTATCGCTGATCCGAAAGTAATTAGCGACATCGTCAACATCGGGACAATGCTCGATGAAGTTCTTTCGCCGATCCATAATCAACGTATATCTGCACCTCTTCCTTTAGAAGTCACTGCAATCCTCGCTGAAGGACGGCGAATCGTCGCTCGTATTCTTGACATCCTGCGCACCATCGAAACAAAAGATGACGACAGCAATCAACGGAAACTGCGCGCGCAAACTTTGGCGACTCGATTAGCCGACACTATTGACGTCGCACTGAAGACTGACGATACATATGTGCCGTATATTTCGGGAACTATCGATCATCCGAAACTCGATATTGCACCACTTGATGTCGGCCCTGTTCTAGATGCCGGTGTTTGGCAAAAGACAACAGCCATTTTGACAAGCGCAACGGTGCCCAGCAAAATGGCCGACCGCATCGGGCTACCCGTCTCAAAAACGCAACTTTGCAACGTAGAAAGTCCATTCGACTATCAATCGAACGCCGTCCTTTATTGTTCTAAGCACCTTCCGAATCCCAACAGTCCCGAATTTACGAAGTTGATGCACGATGAGTTATTCCATCTCATCTCGGCGGCTGGTGGAAGAACGTTGGCTCTTTTTACGAGTTATCGCGCCCTCGACTTGGCTGTTGAAGCCATGCGAAAGCGTTTGCCAAACACAATATTGTCTCAACGCGAATATCAGAAGAATCAACTCGTCAAACTCTTCACCGAGGACGAATCTTCGTGTCTATTTGCCACATCAGGATTCTTCCAAGGTATCGATATTCCGGGTCGAACCTTGTCTCTTGTGACGCTTGATCGCATTCCTTTCCCGCGACCAGATGATCCGCTTCTCAGCGCTCGACGCGATGCCATTGGCGACCGAGCATTCAGAGAGATCGATCTTCCTCGAGCGGCTACTTTGCTTGCTCAAGCCACTGGACGCCTCATTCGAAACGCAACTGATCGCGGCGTGGTCGCAGTCTTTGACCCTCGTCTCGGCAATGCTGGCTATCGTCGTGACATTCTCGGATCAATGCCTCCCATGAGAAAATCTGTTGATCGCCAAGAAGTCGAAGAGTTCTTACGTTTGATAACTCGCTGATCTTGAGCGGATCAAACTATTGCGCGACCGGCATGAGTCGGTAACCAATCCCGCGAACAGTCAAAATGAGTCTTGGCTCATCGGGCTGATCTTCAATCTTGACTCTCAATCGGCGCACGTGGGCATCAACCAATCGACTGTCCCCGAGGTAGTCATATCCCCACACCCGTTCGAGAAGTTGATCACGAGACAACACAACATTGGGGTGATCGGCGAATTCACAGAGAAGATTGAATTCAGTCTTTGTGAGCGAGATCTCTTGTCCGTTTTTAAACACAAGACCTTGTTCTCGGCGCAAATCAATGTCCCCCAAAATTTCGCTGCTTGGCGCACCACTTGAAAAGCTTTGCAACTGAGCGCGCCGCAAATGGGCGCGTACTCGAGCAGCCAGCTCCTTGGGGACCACCGGCTTAGTGACGTAATCGTCGGCACCTGCCTCAAGACCAGTCACCATGTCGTGAGTGTCCGTTTGAGCCGTCACCATCACGATCGGAACAATTGACATCGCTCGAAGTGCTCGACACACATCAAAACCCGACATATCAGGAAGACGAATATCGAGCAGAACTAGATCGGGCTCCAAAGCGTGAAACGCCGCCAAACCCGACCGGCCGTCAGCAGCCTCACGAACCTCGTAGCCCTCATCCTCGAGAACGAGGCGCAGCGCTAAACGAATCTGATCGTCATCTTCGATAAACAGCAAGGAGTTCACTGGGACACATTCTTGCCTCAAATCTGACTTTGTTACACAAAACGCACACTATTCACATCGTCCCTTCACATTCTGCCGAGAAACTCAATCCTGTTCACGCTGGTTCGGTGGAGGTCGCCCTCCCCCTGATCTCCTCCGGCCAGCGGAAACCATTCTTCGCCCGACTCGCAGGTACTGCCCGAGTCGGGCGTTTTCTATGGGTCACATATTTTGCTCAGAACACCTCGCCCAACAAATCATGTTCAACATCGGGCAAGATACAGGGGTGCGCCTAGCCGATCGAGCCCGTCAACTCAGTTTGCGAAGTCGCGTCACGCTGTTATTCCTCATGACCGGTCTCGTGGCGGCACTTTTGCTCTCGGCTGCGAGCTACATCACAGCTCGCACGTATTTGTTGCAACGACGCGACGAAATAGTGGAACGTCAAGCGTTTAATAATGCCCAACTCATTCGTACCCAATTGCGCACTCGCCGCTCAGAAGCATTTGAATTAATCGCTGGTATCCGAACTGAGTCAAACGGTTTCGCTGTTCTCCATTTATCGACCGAAGACTTGTACTTTTCTCAGGATATTCGCAACACCCAGACTCTTTTGCCACCCGATCTTGTTGCGGCGACAATGCAAGGTATTACTTCACGTAAACGTTTTTCTATTGATGGCGAACCCTTCATCGCCGTCGGTGTCTCAATTAATGAAATCGAGGTTCAATACTTTGAGGTGTTTCCGCTCAGCGATGAAGAACGCACCCTGACGATTATCGGCTCAACTCTGATAGTCGGAATCTTGGTCGTCGGTTCATTGTCTTCTTTTGTCGGACTCTGGGTGAGTCGTCGCTTGATGCGGCCTTTGGAACGGGTGAGCGAAGCCGCCAGCGAAATCGCCGAAGGCGGCCTAGATACTCGCCTCGAACAAGAAACCGATCCTGATCTTTCTCGGCTCGTCAACTCATTTAATGAAATGGCCGACGCAGTCCAAACTCGAATTGAGCGAGAAGTTCGCTTCACTTCAGATGTCAGTCACGAGTTGCGATCACCAATCACAGCTTTGGCGGCAGCAGTTGAGGTTCTTGATGCGCGAAGAGCCGATCTATCCGACCGAACCCAACAAGCGCTTGATGTGGTCGTGTCGCAGATTCGACGCTTCGATCAGATGGTTTTGGACTTGCTTGAGTTATCAAGACTAGATGTCGGAATTTCTGAACTTCATCGCGAAGAAATTGACGTCGTACCGTTTATCCGACGAATCGCTTCTCGATATGGGGTTGACGATATTCTCATCAAAATTCGAGAAGGTTCAGACAGTATTTTCAAAATTGACAAACGTCGATTCGAAAGGATCATGGCCAACCTCCTTGAGAATGCCCGCCTTCACGGTGGCGGAGTAACCCAAGTCGTCATTGAAAATTCTCCAAATGGTAAGCAGCGTGTTGCAGTTGAGGACTCTGGTCCAGGCGTGACACAAAGTGAACGGGCTCAAATCTTTGAACGTTTCGCTCGTGGTTCCGCTGGTCGGAGTCGTGCTGGCGGAACTGGACTCGGGCTTGCACTCGTGGCCGAACACGCCCGAGCTCACGGCGGATCTGCTTGGGTTGAAGATTCATCAACTGGTGGTGCAAGGTTTGTCGTTGAGTTTCCAGGAGAAAAAATATGAAGCGATTAACTGCCCGAACAAAGGCGACTTGCATAGTTCTCGGATTTATGTTGACGAGTTGCTCAATTCCCGGAAGCGGCTCGGTCGAGCCGATTGATCCCGACAAGATTCCGTATGAACTGAATGCGATTACAACGAGGCCACCTGCGACGACCATTGCAACAAGTTCAACGATGCCACCAGTTATCGAAACAACCACCTCAACAATTTCTTCAACAATCCCAGTTGAAATCGTGCAACTATTCTTCATAGTGGGTACTCAAGTAGTGCCCATTGATCGCATCCTCCTCAGCCCTGCCGTCGCCCCACAGGTTCTGGCAGCTCTCGCCGAAGGTCCACCCGAGGGCGATGCTGCCGCAGGATTACGAAGCGCACTGCCGGTCGGTTTCGCCGCAGAAGTCACCGTCGAGCGTGGAGTGGCGACGGTTCTGTTGCCATCAACTTTCATTACCGATCTACCTGGTGGCGAGCAGCGACTTGCCATCGCCCAAATCGTTTTGACTCTGACCCGCCAATCCGGCATTGGACAAGTTCGCTTTACGAGCAACAACGAGCCACAGTCAGTCCCTCGCGGTCGGGGGGATTTGACGGCCCCTGGGGCTTCTGTGGCGTGTGATGATTACGCAAACTTATTGGCTAGCAATTTCTCTTGTTAACCGCCGAGACTGTTAATAGCCCAGCCGTTGAACACGATCAGGTTTGCGCTGCCAATCTTTGTCAACTTTGACATGAAGCTCAATAAAGACACCAGGTGGCAATTGCTGACGCACCGCTGTGCCAACCATTTTCAAAACCGCTCCACCCTTACCAATAACCATTCCTTTTTGGCTTTCGCGTTCAACAATAATCTCGCAACGAATACGCGGCCATTCCCATTCAGTCACAACTGTTGCAATCGAGTACGGAAGTTCGTCGTGCGTTGCAGCGAGCAGTTGTTCTCGAACCAGTTCAGCGACAAACGCAGCTTCGGGAAGATCGCTCACCACGTCGTCTGGGTAGTACATCGGACCTTCAGGCATCCGTTCAAGAATGTGAGCGACCAAGTCGGCGACTCCGTGTCCAGACTTCGCCGAAATCGGAAAATATGCCAAAGCGTCAAGACCCGATGAAGCAATGAGGTGATTCACAACTTGCTTCTTGCTGGCGACGTCAGTTTTATTGACGATCACAATGGTCTTTGAGAGATCAAGGCGATCTGCTACCCATTGATCACCAGATCCGAAAGGCATGGTTGCATCCAGAACCAAACACGAAACGTCAACGTCACTAATGCTCTCGATAGCGGCGGCGTTAACGCGCTCACCTAATGCACTTACTGGCTTGTGCAGGCCTGGAGTATCGACGAAGACGATTTGACTATCGGGTCGAGTCAAAATTCCGCGAACCTGACGACGAGTCGTCTGCGGCTTATCGGAAACAATCGAAATCTTTTTGCCACAAATCGCGTTGACCAAAGTTGACTTACCAACGTTGGGACGACCAACCAGAGTGACAAAACCAGAGCGCATTGCTTGCGTACCCTACCGTCGTTCCCGCCACGACACGGGAAATGAACCCCTCTCAGAGATTTCTATGCCATTCTTGTGACATGACAACACGTCGTCACCGCCAACCACTCGACCCCCGTAAATGGTTTGATCGCATGCAACCGCAAACAATGCAGATCGCCACGTGGCTTTTGTATCTGAACGGCTTCTTCGCGCTGATTGCGTTCATGGACAAGAGTGACGCAATTGGTTTCGCCCGCTCAGATAAAGGAATCCTCGGCAGTCTCATCGGACTCGTCGTGGTCGCCTCGTTCATTGCTGGCGGATACTTAATGGCCAATGACCGCAAAATTGGATACAGACTGGCTCTAGTTGCAGCCTTCTCCCCGTTCGCTCTCAGAGTATGGCTTTTGTGGTCGAATTCCGTATGGAGCCCAATCGACAAGATCACAGGCAACGACACGATCGGCTTTATCTTCGAAGCGGCCTTATGTGCCCTTTTGCTCCATCCTCAAAGTCGCGAACACCAACGTCTCTGGTACTCGTAGCCCGTTGAAGTCGTTGGCTAGGCTGAGTCCATGACCGCACGAGTGATTACCGGAGTCGCAGGACTCAAAGCAGCTGTTGGCGAACACCTTGGCTACAGCGAATACATTGAAATCAGCCAAGAACGTGTCAATCAGTTCGCCGAGGCAACTGGTGACTTTCAGTGGATCCATGTCGATGTCGAGCGAGCCAAGAGTGGCCCGTTCGGTGGACCCATTGCTCATGGCTACCTCACCCTTTCGCTTGGACCGATGTTGTATCCCACCGTTGTTCGTATCGAAGGTTTCTCGATGGGTGTCAACTACGGCGCCAACAAGGTCCGTTTCCCATCACCCGTACCGGTTGGCTCAAAAGTACGTCTTGGCGTCAAGGTGCTTGAGGTGGAAGAAATTGCCAACGGCGTCCAGATGACGATGGAATTCACTTTCGAATGTGAAGGTTCCAGCAAGCCCTCGTGTGTTGCCGAAATTATTTTCCGCTCATACGTCTAAGCCATATTGCTATTTGAAGTTCGCCATGACCTTGTTGGCGAACAATTCAATGGTTTGCGTTGACGGATAGTCGGCGCTCCAAGGAATGAAACCGCTACATCCCAACTTGATGTAGGTTGCAACTTTCTCTGCTACTTCATCGGGCGTGCCGACCAAGTTACCAGATCGCCATTCTTCAAAAGTTTCACCGGTCGTGCGCTTTGGTGCATCGTCAAGTAACTCTTTTTCGGTTTCCCGAATAAACAATTCTGGCGACCACGTCATGCGAATCTCGTGAGGATCTCGGCCGACAGTTTGACAATGTCCCAGCAAAGTCTCGCGCTTACGAGCCCATTCATCGGGGGCTCCACCGAAATTCGAACAGTCGGCTAATTGTGCCACGACTCGCAGAGTCAACTGTTCTCCACCCCCGCCAATCCAAATCGGTGGCGTTGGTTTTTGAACTGGCTTTGGATCACAGTTGGCGCGAAACACTTCATAATGTTTGCCCTTATAAGTCGTCTCTGCTTCAGTCCACATGCTGCGCACAATTTCAACGCTCTCACGCAACATACCAATGCGGTCTTTGGGCTTGGGAAATTCGTAACCGTACGCGCGATATTCATTTTCATACCATCCAGCACCAATACCCCACTCAAGACGGCCTCCCGAAATGACGTCAATCGTCGAGGTGATTTTGGCCAACAAACCAGGATTGCGATAACTGTTGCAACCGACCATTTGCCCTAACCGAATGCGCGACGTTCGCTGACTAATGGCCGCGATAGTCGCCCAGCACTCAAACACCGTCTCATGGGCTGGCCGCGGAACATTATGGAAGTGGTCGTACACCCATAACGAGTCATAACCCAACTGATCAGCCAAGACCGCGATCTCAACTGTCTTGTTCCACTTGTCAGAGGGGTCGGCGATCGATGTCAACTCCATCTTCCAGCCTTGTGGGATGAAGACACCAAAGACAATGCCATGTTGCGACTTGCCGCTTACTGGTTGCTGCTCGAGATTCACCTAATCCACAATAGCGACAACAGCCGTAACCTTGACTCGTATCACGATTGCTCTAAACCCTAAGTTTTGGCCATGCAACAGTTCACAGTCGGAGATATCCACGAAGCGATTGCAGAAACACGACCGGACGCTGAATGTCTTGTGTTCCGTGACCGCTCACTCACATGGAGCGAAGTCACCGATCGCACCAGACGGCTCGCCAACTTTCTCAACGATCGCGGCTATGGGTGCCATACCGAGCGAGACAAACTGGCTCAACAAGAAAGTGGCCAAGATCACCTGGCCATCTACCTTCACAACGGCAATGAATATCTCGAATGCATGCTCGGTGCTTTTAAGGGCAGAGTCGCGCCGTTCAATGTCAACTATCGCTATGTTGCGGAAGAATTGATTTACCTGCTGAATGATTCTTCAGCTTCAATCATTGTGTACCACTCGATATTCGCGCCAATACTTGAATCGATCCTTCCTCAAGTTCCGCTCATCACGATGATGCTGCAAGTTGACGATGAGTCTGCAAACGATTTATTGCCAGGAGCGATTTGGTACGAGGACGCATTACTCAGTTCTCGATCGGATCTTCCGGCTCCAGCGAACCCCGATGACCTCTACATCTTGTACACAGGAGGAACAACAGGAATGCCCAAGGGTGTCATGTGGCGTCAAGGTGACGCTCTTGTTGAATGCTTCGGCGGTTCCCGCACTGCCGCATCCGTGAATGACTTTCTTGCCGAAACCAAAGGGCGTCGAGCATTAGTCGCCCCTCCATTCATGCACGGTGCCGGTCATTGGATTGCATTCGGTAGTTGGAATGCGGGCGGAACAGTGTTCGTTCCATCCATCCCCGAACGACTTGATCCCCATGACATCTGGTCGATGGTTGAACAAGAAAAAATTGATTTCTTGTTGATTGTTGGTGATGCTTTCGCCCGACCACTCATTGATCAACTCAAGATTCAGTCCTACAATTTGTCAACTTTGACTGTTGTTATTTCTGGAGGAGCTGCCTTATCGGCTCATTACAAAGATGAATTGCTGGCTCTCGTACCTCATCTGTTACTCATTGATGGACTCGGATCATCTGAAGCTGGTGGCCAACTGACGCACATGTCGGCAATCGGCGGAGCATCCACCGGAACCTTCCCGCTTGCTCCCAACAATCATGTGCTTTCTTCGGATTATTCAGAAGTCCTTCAACCGGGCCATGTCGATGCCGGCCACCCCGATCCAGGCTGGCTGGCCAAGAGTGGACGATTGGCTCTCGGTTACTTGGGAGATGCCGAAAAGACGGCAAAGACGTACCCAGTCATCAATGGCGTTCGTTACGTCGTGCCTGGCGACCGAGCCGTGCTGACTTCTGACGGCTTTGTCGAGATGCGCGGACGAGACTCTGTAACGATTAATTCGGGCGGAGAGAAGATCTTTGCCGAAGAAGTTGAAATGGCTGTGAAATCTCATGGTGAAGTCTTGGATTGTGTTGTCACTGGCAGACCTAGTGAACGTTGGGGAAATGAAGTCGTAGCGATTGTTCGATTACGCGAAGGCTCAAAGACGAACGATCAAGATTTGCTTGACGAAACCGCCAAGCACATTGCTCGCTACAAACTCCCGAAAGAGTTCATCTACGTCGATCACATCGTGCGTTCGCCATCAGGCAAGGCCGATTACCGCTGGGCCAAATCAATTGCTAATCCGGCGTAATCGCCAACCCAGTTGAACAGGTCTAGAAATCAGATCGGCAAGTCACCAGTTGCGGTACGCGTCGTGCCGTGATCGGTGAAAGCCTTAATCGTGTTTTCCGCGATACGCATCTGGTGAATTTCATCAGCACCATCGGCAAACCGAGCCCACCGTGCGTGTTGCATCATGTTGGCCAAAGGCGTGTCTGTTGAATAACCAAGCGCACCATGAACCTGAATTGCTCGATCGATAATTCTGTTCAAACTGTTGGCAACAAAGTGCTTTGCCATGGAAACCTCGGTACGGAAGTCGTCTCCACGGTCAATCTTGAATGCCGCATGAAGAATCATCAACTTGCATTGGTAGATCTCCATTGCTGAATCAGCGATCATCCATTGGATCCCTTGCTTTTCCGCCAAGAATGATCCATGCGAATAACGCTTCAATGAGCGATCAACCATCATGTCGAGAGCAGTTTCGGCTTGAGCGATCCAACGCATACAGTGAGCCAAACGGGCCGGTCCGAGACGATACTGACCGAGGCGGTGACCGTTTCCGCGACCACCCAAGATCTGCGAATCATGTACTCGCAGATCTTCAATCACGATTTCGCTGTGGCCACCAGGGCCGTGCATAGTTTCCACTTCACGGACGTTGTTCCAACCCAGTTGCGGGAGATCAATAATGAACGCAGTGTTGGCGCCACGTGAACCTTCTGGCACATCCATTTCGGTTCGCGCGATCAAGATCGCAAACTTGGCGCGGTCGGCGCCCGAGATAAACCATTTATGCCCATTGATGATCCACTCGTCGCCGTCCTTGATCGCGTTGGTACGGATCAACGTCGGGTCAGACCCAGCTACTTCTGGCTCGGTCATTGCGAAGCACGAAGAAGAAACACCGTCACACAAAGGCTTCAGATACTTCTCTTTTTGTTCGGGCGTTGCCCAGTGCACGAGCGTGTGCATATTGCCTTCATCGGGCGCTTGACAGTTAAAGACCCACGGTCCGACGCGTGTCTTGGCTGCTTCTGCTTGGACCATCGCCAAAGCCACATGTCCGAGACCCATGCCGCCCCATTCCTTGGGCATATGTGGCAGCCACAAACCTTCCTTCACCGCCAACTTGCGCAGACGAATCAACTCGCCGACATACTGCCGATGCTTTTCTGGATCCATCTCATCGCGGTGTCCGAATGGCTCAACCGCCGGTTTGATGTGATTCTCAACAAAGTCCCGCACCTTCGTACGAATGGCTTCGTGTTCTGGCGCCAAAGTGAAATCAATCATGTCCTACCCCCATACATCAGTTCATTCGAACGGGCGATTCACTGTGATGCGAATACCTGCTACCTCATCTTGCCCCATCGTGACCAAAGTCGGCGACTCCGAAATCCCCATCAAGCCGAAAAGCCGTTTAGCCTGACCCTGTGAACTCCGAGCACCAAGACCCCAGCGATCGCCCATCGGTTCCTTCTTGGGACACCGAGGCCCTTCCTCAGGGACAGGCAAAGGTCCGTGCAGTGCAAGAGATGTTTGACACGATCGCGCCGCGTTACGACCTAGTCAATCGCATTATGACCTTTCGCCTCGACACTCGCTGGAGACGCAAAGCGGTACGACAGCTCAAACTTCCAGCGGGAAGCATCGTCCTTGACTTAGCGAGCGGAACCGGCGACCTGTGTATCGATCTTCGTCGTGTGGGTATTCGACCCTTGTCCATGGACCTGTCGTTTGGAATGCTGGCCGCCGATCGATCAGGTTCGCCGCGATCGCAAGCCGACATCTTGAATCTCCCTATCGCTGACAACTCTGTCGATGGAGCAACCTGTGGCTTTGCCTTGAGAAACCTGGTCGACCTCACCGCATTCTTTAATGAGCTTGGACGCGTGGTGCGACCGGGAGGCCGAATCGCATTACTTGATGTCGGTGTTCCCCACAATCGAATCATTCGATTCGGTAACGGAATCTACTTCGGCAAAATTGTGCCGAAAATTGGCGGTTGGTTATCTGACCCCGCTGCTTATCGCTATCTGCCAAAGAGCGTGGCCTACCTACCGTCACGAGAAGAAATGTTGACCGCGTTACGTCAAGCCGGATTTACTGATGCAACTCATCACCAACTTTCGGGCGGCATCACTCAACTCATGCTCGGCACGAGGAACTAAATTTTCGTGTTTGCTCGGTCTATCGCTTTCGATGCAGCTGTCGACCTCAACGACGTAGCGGGCAGTGATGGATTCTTGTTCGTTCGCAACGGAATTGGTTACGCAGGACGTGGGGTGGCCCAACGTGTTGCCATGTCGCAAGTAGAACAAGTCTTGAGGGACATAGATCATCAAAATAAGACTGGCATTGATGTATCCCCCATTGCTTTCGGCGTCATACCCTTTGACAGTGCTGCGACGAACGAATTTATTATTCCCCAGCAGATTGTGGGCAAAGACGAAAAAGGAAATTGCTGGTTAACCACGATTGATCATGTTGATTCCGATGTTCAAATTCGTCAATCTTTAGGGGCCTCATCCAACGACTTCACGGTGACGGCCCTCACGCCCATTGAGACATATCGTCAGGCGGTTCTTGGGGCTCGGTCTGCAGTACGCGAGGGGAGAATCACTAAAGCAGTGATCGCTCGAGAAGTTGTCGTTGAGGCTCGAGATCCCATTGACGTCCACGCAGTTTTGTTACGCCTAAAGGCAACATTTGGTAATAGCTATCGCTATTCAATAGATGGATTCGTTGGTGCGTCTCCAGAGTTGCTCATTGAGGTCGCTGGAAGTCGAGTGAGTTCACATCCGTTAGCTGGCACGACTCCTCGCACAGGAGACCCCACCACCGATGCCGACTTGGCGCGCAAGCTCTTGCTCAGTATGAAAGATCAAGTTGAACATCGCATCGTCATCGATGTCATTCACGACATGCTGCTTCCCTATTGCTCGTATCTTGATTGGCAGCCCGAACCGTCGGTGATTGAAGTAGCCAACGTGCAGCACTTAGGGACATTGATTGAGGGTCATCTTTCCGAAGATCACCCTGATCTTCTTGATTTGGCAAGAATGCTCTGCCCGACTCCCGCTTTGGGTGGCCACCCACGTGATAAAGCACTCGCGATCATCAGCGAACTTGAAGGTTTTGATCGAAAGAATTATGGCGGTGCTGTTGGTTGGGTCAACGCTCAAGGAGATGGAACGTGGGCCGTCGCCATTCGATGTGCCGAATTTTCTGCAGATTGCAAAACTGCTCGTTTAATCGCTGGCGGCGGAATCGTTGCCGCGAGTGAACCAGACTCTGAACTTGCCGAAACTCAAGCGAAGTTTCAAGCAATGCTTTCTGCAATTGTCCGACCGTGACAAAGCGTTCTAGACAAGAATTGCCGAGGACACCAGTTCATGAAGCTGTTGATGGATCGCAACTTCTGAAACGCGATCAGTTCTCACCCTGATTACGCAACTTCCGGCCGTCGATAAAGACTTCTGTAGTTTTTCGACCGAGTCGCAATCGAAAGTTGCCAACCGATGCGCTTGCGCCAACCTGACGAGATCTGTTTGATGAGGCGTGCCGAACAACTTTTCGAATACTTGCTCCGACACAATTTCAGCTTGCGGAAGATAATGAAAGATTCCTCCCCCATCATTGTCGGTCACCACGATCTTAAGATCAACGTCACGGTCAGCAAGTGCCGTCAGGCTTGAAGAGTCGTGCAAAAAGGAAACATCACCAAGAAGAACTAAAGTTTTTTGGCGAGTTGCGATTGCAACTCCGATCGCCGATGCAATCACTCCGTCAATCCCGTTGGCTCCGCGATTAGAGAAAACCTTTAGTAACGAACAGTCCCCACCAAACCATTCAAGATCACGAACCGGCATCGAAGACGAGACAAATAGGTTGTCACCCTTCGAAAGACTTGAGCGAGATACAAACGCGACCTGCGGTGCACTCAAGGCTTTTTGAGAGGAAACGAATTCTTTTGCGATGGTCGCTCTTGCTTTTTGATCGGCACTAACCCATTGACTGAGATACTTCGGGTCACTGGCAGCCTTGACCAACTGAGAAATTCCTCGACAAAAAGTAGTTGGGTCACTAGATATGTGCATTGACACCTGAGAATCTGCATCAAAGGTGTTCTCGAAGGCACTGACGTGAACTTGAAAGGCCCGAGATTTTGTGACGTACTGATTCAAAACTTTAGAACTCGGCGATTCGCCGATACGCAACACCACCTCTGGCACATGCTTTTCAACAAAAGCCTGACACCGAATCAACGAGTCAAAATGGACAACAGATTCGGCGATCCCTTGACATCTAGACCGAGAGTCAGCAAGAACTGGCCAACCGAGAGATGCAGCAAGTTCTGAGATCGCCGAGGCATCGCCGCACCCACGTCCCGCAATGATGATTCCTTTTCGATTTTCGAGCAACGCAACGGCTTGTTGAAGCTCGGAATCGGATAAGCCAATTGAACCAAGAATCTGGGTTCGAGGTAATCGCTCGCTTGAAAGATCAATAGCTTTTCCAGTTAACGGTTCACGGAAAGGCAAGTTCAGATGAACTGGTCCAGGGTTCACTCCGACCGTTGAAGCGTAACTTTGGCGAGCAAGTGAATGCCACGAACCGCTCGCTGCAATATCGGCAACGCCCGGATCATGGAACCAGCGAACGGCATCGCCATAAAGTTTGGTCTGATCAATCGTTTGAGGAGCACCCACATCTTTAATTTCGGGTGGACGATCGGCAGTGACGACGAGCAAAGGAACATGCGAAAGACTGGACTCGATGACGGCTGCGTGAAAATGCGCTGCTGCTGTACCCGAAGTGCACAGCAAAACGGCTGGCTGCCCAGTGGCGAGCCCGACACCGAGAGCAGCAAAAGCGGCCGAACGCTCGTCGTGAAAAACTTCAACATGAATTTCAGTTCGTGCAACAATGGCTAAGGCCAGAGGCGTCGAGCGTGAACCAGGAGCGATCATCGCGTGACGCACACCTTGGCTAATCCAGCCATCGACGATCACCGCACAAAAAGACGCTTGAACATCCTCAAAAGGAAGTCCGTCTAAGCGTTCAAGCAAAAGATTGCGCTCCACGTGTCCTACGCTACGACCAATAATTGCCCGCTGACCATCTAAGGTACAAACATGCAGATTGAAATCTGGTCCGACGTGGTGTGTCCATGGTGTTTCATCGGAAAGCGTCGATTCGAGGCGGCCCTGGAGAAGGCGACAACTGGTCCAGATGCCATCACACAGCCCATCGAGATCGTCTACCGCGCCTATCAGCTCGACCCCACCGCTCCTGCTAACTCCTCCGCTCCAGTACGCGAGGTTTATGCCAAAAAGTTTGGTGGCGCCGAACGTGCCGACAAGATTATTGCGCAACTCACCGAGACTGCCGCCCAAGATGGCATCGAGTTTCGGATGGATATCGGTCAGCGATCGAACACGATTCTCGCCCATCGCTTGCTGTGGTGGACCGGGGTTAACCATGATTACCAAGTTCAGGCCGACCTCAAAGAAGCCCTACTGATTGCGTACTTCAACCAAGGCGTCAACGTTGGCGACGCAGAGCAACTCGTTGGTATTGGCGTTCGCGAAATCCCCCATGAAACAAGTGATGCCGAGTTTGCGGAATTCTTACGCTCATTCTTCTCTGGTGATTCTGGCAAGGGAGAAGTTTCCGAAGAACTAGCGACTGCAGTCTCTCACGGAATCACTGGGGTCCCCACGTACGTCATCAACGGACAGTGGTCTATTCCAGGGGCCCAAGATGCCGAAACATTTGAACGCGTGTTACGACGAACCGCCGAACGAATGGCTACATGAACAGTTCATCAAAACGGAGTTGGTCCAGAGTTCCTGGTTCTCTATTCGCTGAACAATCAGGTGATCGATCAACGGTGAGCCAAGTTTTACTCCATGGCTTCACTCAGACTTCTCGTTCGTGGGATCGCTATATCGATCTGTTGCAACCAGAGCAATCAATCATTCGCTTCGACGCTCCAGGTCACGCGAATTCCACGTCAGTGTCAGCCGACTTGCCGACCACCGCAACGATGGTCGCAGAGCAAGGATCCAAAGCTGATTACATCGGCTATTCCATGGGCGCTCGTCTTGCTCTCCATATCGCTTCACTGCATCCGGAATCTGTGCGTCGTCTTGTCTTGATCAGTGGATCACCAGGTTTGCGCACAAACGCTGAACAGATTGAACGACAGCGGAGTGATGAACAACTCGCTCGCGAGATCAGACAAGTCGGCGTGTCTCAGTTTGTGAGCAAATGGTTAAGTAATCCGATGTTTGCAAATCTTGTTTCAACTGAAGGCGATATCAAGGATCGCTTGCGAAATTCCGTTGACGGACTGGTTTCAAGTCTCACAATGAGCGGGACGGGGTCCCAGCAATCTCTGTGGGACCGACTTTCTGAACTATCAATGCCAGTTCTCCTGATCGTCGGGGAAAATGATCAGAAGTTTCGACAAATCAACTCTGAAATGAAGAATCTCATCAGTTCACAAACAGAACTAGTGATCATTCAGAACGCTGGACATGCAGTGCACCTCGAACAACCTAAACAATGTGTATCGGTCATTGCGAACTTTTTAAGTTGATCCACCTTGAGATACAAATAAAATCATTAAAGCAATCTCAATTGCGCCGAGGATGATCCCGGCTTTGGCCATGCCAGCGCCCACCAGAAGACCTTGCGACGAGTTAATACTTTTGCGCGATGTGTAGCCAAAACCTAGAGCGGCCACACCGAGAATTGGAATCAAAAGTCCGAGGATTCCGAACACCAAAGAAGCAACAGCCTTTCGATCCTTCATGGGATTCAATGAGTTCTGACCACCGTTATCGAATCGGGGCATTTCAGGGGGCGGCAAAGATGTCACGTGACAAAACTAGTTGTTCAGCAGAAACGAAACCAGCGTTAGTGCCCCAAAAACGATCTGCAATTGGCCAGTCGAACCTAAAACCGCAATCAGCTCATGACCCGATGCTCCCCGACGAACCGACTTCAACGGTCGAACAGCTGGGAACAAACACAAAAGCACGATCAACGACCATGGTTGTGACACTGCCGCTACGGCCCCACAACCAATGCCCAAAAGAATCAACGATATGAAAAGGATTCGCGTTCGCTGATCTCCCAAGCGCACTGCGAGAGTCCTCTTGCCTACCAATCGATCGGTCGGGATATCACGAAGATTATTGATCACCAATAACGCACACGCCAAGCATCCCGTCGCAATCCCCTGTAGCCATGCCATTGCCGGAATCTTTTCCAGAATGACGTATGTGGTTCCGACCGTTGCGACCAAGCCGAAGAAGACGAAAACGAAAACCTCGCCAAGCCCGATGTAGCCGTAAGGATTCTTTCCACCGGTGTAAAACCACCCTGCGAGCACAGCGGCGAGACCAACTGGAATCACCCAAACCGAAGTCATCAGAGCCAATGCCAGCCCCACGACTGCGGCTAAACCGAAGCACAAAAATGCCGCCAACTTCACTGATCGCGGAGTTGCAAGACCAGATCCAACGAGCCGTTGTGGCCCAACGCGAACTTCATCGGTTCCTCGGACACCGTCGCTGTAATCGTTGGCGTAGTTCACACCAACTTGCAGGAGCAGACTCACCACCAAGGCAAAACCCGCCCGTAGCCACTGCGCACCTTCGACGCCAATTGCAACTGCGAAACCGACAACAACCGGCACGACAGCAGCTGGCAATGTACGAGGTCGTGCACCCTGAATCCACTTGTTCACCATGATGACGCTAGTCGGTTGCACTAGGTTGAGGCAGGGAGAATACGTGAGATTTTATGAAGGCCCTGATTGCACTCGACATTGAACCAAGCCAACTGTTTGTCGATGAAATTTCAAAAGCTTGGGACGAAGGCGACGCCGTGCTTCCGATCGATCAACGTCTTCCTATCGAGGCAAAAAAGCAACTCATCGCCGAATTGAAACCAACTGTCATCGTCTCATCGGACGGTCGGGCTCATCTTGACGGCGGACTGCCCATCGAGAGCGACGATGCACTCGTCGTTGCAACCAGCGGATCTACCGGAAATCCAAAGGGCGTTGTACTCACGCATACGTCGGTACTTGCGTCGGCTCGAGCAAGTTCATCCGCTCTCGACGTCGGAATCGATGACCATTGGTATTCGTGTCTTCCACTTGCCCACGTCGGAGGCCTCAGCGTAGTCACTCGAGCACTGTTGATGGGCACACAACTCACTGTTGCTCCGCGCTTCGACCCACACGATGTTGAGCAAGCCTCACATTCATGCACTCTTATCTCTCTTGTCTCGACTGCCTTACAACGAGTAGACGCTCGTCTCTTTCGCACGATTCTTCTTGGAGGCAGCAAGCCTCCGCAGATCAGACCAGCCAACGTCATTGCCACCTATGGTTTGACCGAAACTGGTTCTGGAGTCGTTTATGACGGATACCCGTTGAACGGCGTTGAAATACGTATCGCCGATGACGGAGAAATCTTGGTCGATTCGCCCATGAATATGCGCTGCTACCGAGACGGCACAACGTCAATTGACTCCGATGGCTGGTTACACACCAATGACATCGGATCATTGTCGCCCACAGGTCAACTTTCGGTTCATGGACGACGGGGCGATGTCATTGTGACCGGTGCCGAAAAGGTTTGGCCAGAGGCAGTTGAAGCGGCTCTGAATGCAATTATTGCGTCCGATCAATTTGCAATCGTTGGAGTTCCTGATCCTGAATGGGGCGAGCGTGTTGTCCTTGCAACCACTCAAAGCAATTTGTCTCTCGATCTGATTAAGGAACATCTCTTTCTCACCATGCCGAATTTCTGTGCACCAAAAGAGATCCGCCAAGTTGAATCAATTCCACGAACCGCAATCGGAAAAGTTCGTCGACAAGAATTACGTCAACAGTTATCCGCTGACAACTAGGCGTCGAAGAAGCGGTACATTTCGCCTATGGGAAATCTCACAGGAAAAATTGCACTCGTCACTGGCGCGGCTTCGGGAATCGGACGAGCGATCACCGAAAGATTTATTGCAGATGGCGCTCGTGTGATAGCCGGAGACATTGACGCTCGTGGCCTCGAACGCCTCAAAGAGGATTTCGGAACGGCGATAGTGACGCAGGTCTGCGATGTCACTCAAGAAGACGACGTAGCCCAACTTTGCACATTCGGAAAGAGCGCGTTTGGCAAGATCGACATTGTGGTGGCCAATGCAGGCGCCGGAACTTATGGGCTCATTACCGAACTTCCACTTTCCGAATGGAAACGCATTATTGATTTGTGTTTGACCGGCGTTTTCTTGACTCTCAAACATGGTGGAGCGGCCATTAGCGATGGTGGCTCAATCATCAACATCGCTTCACTTAACGCGATTCAGCCATCGCGAGGCATGTCGGCCTATTGTGCCGCCAAGGCTGGCGTGTCAATGCTCACTCAGGTTTCGGCGATGGAACTAGGACCGCGAGGCGTTCGCGTGAACACAATTGCTCCCGGTCTCGTTGAAACAAACGCCACCAGCGGAATGTTTACCGTACCAGTAGTCATTGAAGAATTTGTAGAAAATGCAACGTTGTCACGTTTTGCTCAACCAACCGAAATAGCTTCTGTGGCTTCATTCTTAGCTTCAGATGAATCGTCATATATGAGCGCTTCGTTTGTGTCAGTTGACGGAGGCGGCAATACCGGCCGCTATCCGAATCTTCCTCGAGCGTTCGGACAAATCAACTAAGAGTCTGGACTATGACTCGGTCGCCAAACCACTGATCAGGGCAATCTTGACCGTTCTGATACGTCGTCCGTGAACTGCAATCACTGTAAACCGCCAGCCGTCAAATTCAATTGATTCACCGACAACAGGAACGTGTTCCAGGGTTCCAAATACAAACCCGCCAACACTGTCCCACTCTTCATCTGGAATGCTGATGTCCAACTTGTCATTCACATCAGAAACACTGGTTGAACCATCTACTAGGTACTGACCGTCTGCAAGATGCTCAATATCCTCTTCGTGCTTGTCATACTCGTCAACAATCTCTCCGACGAGTTCTTCAAGACAATCTTCAAGGGTGATAAGACCAGCGATACTGCCGTACTCATCAGCGACAACTGCTAAGTGGAATTTCTTCTCTTGCATTTCACGCATTAAGCGGTTCACCGGCTTGTTCTCTGGGATGACAGTCACGCCACGCATATGATCAGTCACTATCTCAGAACCATGACCACTTCTTTCTTGGCGAATGAGATCCTTGATAAATGTGATTCCGACGACATCGTCATCATCATTCAAAATGGGCAGGCGCGAAAATCCATGTTCAATGGCAACGTCTATTGCTTGCGTCAACGTATATGTCTGCGGAATCGTCACCATATCGGGCAAAGGCACCATTACTTCTCGAGCGACAGTGTCTCCAAACTCAATAATCGACTCGATGAGGTCGCGTTCTTCTTCTTCGATCACGTCATCGTTCATTGCTGCTTCAACGATTCCAAGAAGTTCTTGTTCGCTTACGAAAGGACCCTGTTCGAGACCCTTGCCCTTCACGATGACATTGGTCAAACTAATCAGCCAACCTGACACCAAGCGCAAGGGAGGAAATGAAACCAAAAGTTTGATTCCGCGCGCGGTACTTAAGGCAGCCCGCTCTGGATACAGGAGAGCGTAAGTCTTGGGAACAGCTTCGGCGAGTACGAAGAAGACGATCACGTTGAGCGCCACACCGATCACTACACCGAGTGGTCCAAAAGCTCGCGAAGCAACAACACCAGTCAATGTTGCTTGAACTGTTTGGCAAGCATTGACCGAGAGAAGCAAGGGGTTAACCCACTTCTCGGGCTCACCGACTAACTGGTGCAGGGCCCGACCCTGCTTGACCCCACCTTCAGCCATAGCCGCGGCCTTGGGTTTTGTCATACGAGACAATCCCATTTCAGCCAATGAGAGAAAGATCAAAAAGAAAAGGAGAAGGATAATGACACCGAGCAAAGCCCAATCGAGTCCCCCAAAAGCCGCAAGCATTGACAACATCATTCGTCCTCTTCTTGATTCTGATTAAAATTAGCGGGTATATCTCCAGCCCAATGATGGGTCTGCAGCAATTCTCGTTCACACGCACGCATCGCGATTGTTTTCTCTGCCGTGTCATGATCCCAACCAAGGATGTGCAGAATTCCGTGAACAACTAACAACGCCATTTCGTCGTCAACTGTGCCAGCATGACCCGGCGCCTGAGCAACCGCGACTTCAGGACAAATCACGATGTCACCAAGCAGCAGCGGTAGGTCGCCTCGGTCGGGCGGTGGACGGTCTGGACCACGAGTCGCACCCGTCGGCCCATTAATCATCTCGAGCACTTCGCCACCGTCAATCGGGAAAGCCAAGACATCAGTCGGACCCGTCTTGCCCATGTGCTCGGTGTTCAGTTCGGCCATGTCATGTTGTGAAACAAAAAAGAGACTCAACTCAGTTCCGCCACGCACACCCCGATCAGCAAGAACGGCGATTGCCAATTTCTGCCAACGTTCGAGATCGACGTCAACTTCGGTTTGTTCATCGGCACAAAAAACTTCTGCTTCGGTGTCGCCACCAACTTTTACCTTTTTGCGAAATCTAGGAGGACCCTCAATCATGGGAGTTCTTCACCTGAGACTTCTGTCGTAAAGCGTCTTTAGCTTGGGTGTCTTTTTCATAAGCGGCAACGATGTCTCCCACAATACGATGCCGAACGACGTCAGAGGTGTCTAAATGGACAAATTCGAGTCCTTCGATATCTCCAAGAAGGCGCTGTAAACCCGACAAACCGCTTCGCCCATCAGGAACATCGACCTGAGTGGCATCGCCTGTGATCACCACTTTCGACCCAAATCCGATTCGCGTCAAAAACATCTTCATTTGCTCTGGGGTCGTATTTTGCGCCTCGTCCAAAATGATGAAGCTGTTATTCAGCGTGCGCCCTCTCATAAATGCCAAAGGAGCGACCTCGAGAGCCTGGCGTTCGTGAAGTTTCTGGACACCTTCAGCGTCGACCATGTCGTACATCGCGTCATACAAAGGACGCAGATAGGGATCAATCTTTGCCATCAGGTCACCAGGAAGAAATCCGAGTCGTTCACCGGCTTCAACAGCTGGGCGAGTCAAGATGATGCGTTGCACAGATTTTGTCTGCAAAGCGTGCACGGCCATCGCGACGGCCAGCCAGCTCTTGCCCGTTCCCGCTGGACCGATTCCGAAAGTAATGACGTTGTTGCGAATCGCATCGATATATCGTTTTTGTCCTGCTGTCTTTGGGCGAATGGTTCGACCCTTTGCCCCACGAAGAATTTCATCAGTTAAAACTGAACTTGGCTTCTCGTCAGCACGCACCATTGAGATACATCTTTTGACAACCGTGTCATCAACAATCTCACCGCGACGTAACAACAAAACCAATTCTTCAAAAAGCCGAGACAACATTCCAGAGGACTCGCCCAGAATCGAAATCTCGTTGCCGCGAACAATGATTTCGCTATCTGAAAAAGCAAGTTCGATAAGTCGCAAGTGACTATCACGATGCCCGAGAAGACCTGCCATCAGATGCGAACCTTGGACAACTATCGACGAGGACGGCGACGAAGACGATGTGGAGAGAGTTGCCATGCAAAATCTTTCCCTACCGTACTCTGATCTCAACGACTTCTGTCAAAGTTAAGATTTATCTTGATTCCAAGCAAAACATCCTTTATTGTCCGAAACATGGAAGCTTCGCAAGATAGCGATCCGACCAGTCCTCACGTCTGTCCAACTAGGATTTAGGGACTTAAGTCCTCTATTGTCAGAACGTCGACAAAAGTAGACAAATTCATTCGGGCTGTGGCGGCGTTGGCAACACCCGGGATCACAAATCAATCAGAGACCTGATCACGAAAGGATCATCGTGCCTTCTTATCTAACCCCAGGTGTGTATGTCGAAGAGGTGCCCTCAGGTTCAGCGACATTGTCGGCTGGATTGACTGCAGTCGCAGCCTTCGTTGGCTTCACTGCAGACTTTCCTAAGGACGACCCCACCGACCCGCAGGGCTTGAAGCCCCGATTGGTCACCAGCTGGACCCAGTACGAAGCTGCTTACGGTGGCTTTTTGGCCGGAGCAATGCTCCCCCACTCGGTCTACGGATTCTTTAATAACGGTGGCGGCATGGCCTACATCGTTCGTGTGGCCCATCAGGCTCCCTCAGATCAGCCTGGTCAGCGAGCCCTTCCGGCCGTAGACCGTGCACTCGGATTGCCTCTTGAAGTCACCAGCATCGGACCGTCCGACGGAATGGCCATCGCCATCGAAAACGGCGACCCGGCTGAAGACGGAAAAGCTCCGAACTTCAACTTCGTCGTGACCGAAGGCGGCATCGAGACCGAGCGCTACGACAATGTGTCCCTCGCCGACATCGCCGCAACCGTCAACAAGGCGTCCAAGCGCGTCAAGGTCGAGACCAAGGTCGATTTAAAGAGTTTGCAGGACATTTCAATTGCTGGACTTCGCCCCGGCTTGTTTGCCGTGACGCCTGCACCAGCCGTTCCGGTTGAAGTCAAGCCCAAGCATTTTGCCGGCAGCGAATCCGACCGCACGGGCATTAATGGTCTAGTGATCGCCGATGAAGTCACCATGGTGATGGTCCCCGACCTCATTACGGCTGCTACCAAGGCTGATGGTTCCGTTGACCTCGGAATGTGGAAGGCGGTGCAAACCGCACTCATTTCTCACTGTGAGGGTCAGGCCAACCGCATGGCCATCTTGGATGCGCCTCCGGCCATGTCACCCCAGCAGGTCAAGGAATGGCGTTCAGATGTCGCCATGTACGACTCAGCTTTCGCTGCGTTCTACTACCCCTGGATTCGCGTTGATAACCCCGTGAGCACCAGCCCAGCCGACGCAACCATTTTGGTTCCGCCGTCAGGTCACGTTGCGGGTATCTGGAGCCGAGTCGATGACACCCGTGGTGTCTGGAAGGCTCCCGCCAACGAAGTCGTTCGAGGCGTGTTGTCGACAGAAATCGACATCACCAAGGGCGAGCAGTCATTGCTCAACCCGATCGGCATCAACTGCATTCGTCCATTCGGAACTCGCGGAATCCGCGTGTGGGGTGCTCGCACCTTGTCATCAAACACCGATTGGACCTACATCAACGTTCGTCGCTTGTTCAACATGATCGAAACCGCCATCATGGAAGGCACCCAGTTCGCAGTGTTTGAACCGAACGACCAGAAATTGTGGGAAGGTTTGAAGCGCACCATTTCGGCTTTCCTTCGTGGATTGTGGCGCGACGGAGCATTGTTTGGCACCACTGCTGACCAGGCCTTCTTCGTGAAGTGTGACTCAGAAACCAACCCACCGGACTCGATCGATCAAGGCAAGGTAGTTGTTGAAGTCGGCATCTCGCCGGTCAAGCCTGCTGAATTCGTTATCTTCCGCATCAGCCAACTGCGTCAAGCAGCCTGATCTACACAGCTTCTACGAAAGGAACCTGAACAATGGCAAATGAACATGACCTCGAATTTCTCGGCTCTCAATTCGCCCTCGAACTTGAGGGCGTTGAGATGGCTCGATTCACTGGTTGCTCGGGCTTGAGCTATTCAACCGAAGTGGTTGAATACCAAGACACCGTTGGCGGCAAGATCATCATCCGTAAGCGCCCAGGCCGCACCAAGTACGACGACATCGTGCTCAAGCGTGGTTTGTCAGCTGACAGCGCGATCATCGACTGGCACACCAAGGTGCTTGAGGGTTCCGTCGAGCGCACCAACGGATCCATCGTCATTTATGACAATGCCGGAACCGAAGTTGGACGCTGGAACTTTGAGGCTGGTTGGCCATCAAAGTGGAGCGCTTCAGACTTGGACGCCGGAACCGATGACGTCATGATTGAAGAATTGACGATCAGCCACGAAGGACTCTTCAAGGCCTGATGTCGCTTACTACGGAGTTCTCCTTCACTCTCCCCCGCGGTTATCTCGGGTCGGACGGTACCGTTCATCGCCGAGGCGTCATGCGCCTTGCTACGGCGCGTGACGAGATCGAACCGCTTCGCGATCCTCGGGTACAGAGTGCAGACGATCCGTATTTAACTATTATCGTGCTCTCGAGAGTGGTCACTGAACTTGGCAGTTTGTCAGCAGTGACCCCTCGAGAGATCGAGAATCTTTTCGCCGCCGATCTGGCTTTCTTGCAAGATCTGTACGGCGTTGTGAACTTCGGCAGTACTGCTGACGTTCGTGCCTTCTTGAAAGAAGCAAACGAGGCTGAAAAGGCAACCGCCGCTCGCTCTCGCGCTCAGTCACTTGATGACGATGACGATGACTCTGACGGCGATGACGACTATGACGACGACGAACTCGACGACAGCACTGACGACGACTATGAGGGCGATGATGAAGATGAAGAAATCATCATCACTGGCCGTCGTCGTGGAGGGGCTGTTATCGAGGAGGTCAATCAGGACTCCTGATGGAGATTTATCCCGAAGACGCGTTGTGGGATGAAGTGATTTATCTTGCGTACCACATTCATTGGGACCTCGATCGTTTGCTCGATCTAGAGCATTCTGACCGTGTTCGATTGGTCGAAAAAGTAGCTGCTCTGAATCGTCGTGCACTCGATGAAGCCAAAAAGATCATGGCTTGATCGTGGGAGCGTCACCTTTCAATTCGTTCTATAACGAGGGTCCGACGTCCGCGACCTTTATCGTCGAGGTTGACGGAAAGATTCTTGGATCATTTCGTGAAGTCAGAGGCCTCGGAGGCAAAGTAGAAATCTTTGAAGTCAAGGAGGGCGGAGAGAACGGTTTCGTTCACAAACTTCCTGGGCGATTCACATTTGACGATGTCACGCTAAAGCGTGGCATGACATTCGACAATGGTCTATACAACTGGTTCAACGAAGCTAGTGGTAGTCGATTTGAATTGGGTTCGAAGCGTGGCAAAGCCACTTTGGCTCGCCAAAATGTCGCCATCACGTTAATGAGCGCCAAAGGGAAAAGATTGCGCACGTGGGTTTTGTCGGATGCAATTCCTGTTTCCTGGAAGGGTCCCGATCTCTCCATCGAAACTGATGAATTCCTCGTCGAAGAGATCACCCTCGCCCACCACGGCCTGATGTCGTCAAATATGGGACTGCCGGCTGGTTCAAGCAAGAAGCCAAGTATCAAAGCTTTAAAAAAGGCGATCACCCCTAAGAAGAAGAAATAGCAATGACTGACGTGTCGCAACAAACAGCCTCAGCCCAACCACTCCGTCGCATAGTTCAACCGACACGTGTTGCGCGTCAACGCAAGATGACAATTGGCCGAATCGCTGCTCATTCGCAATTGATGGCCAATTCGTTTGGACGATCAACATCTATTCGTCGTTCAATCTCTCAGGACGCGTCAGTGCAATTTCCAACTTGGCTACTACCGGCCTTGCCAGCCCGCGCTGACGACCTCGACCCGTATCGCGATCGGGATATCATCGCCCTCCGCCAATCGAGGCAGAAAAATCGTGTTGTTCGCCAGGTTCAGCCTCGTGGTCTGCCGATGGCCGCCAACGCACAGGGACGCAGTCGTTCAGGAATTCAAACCGGACCATCTTCGATTGCCCGTCGCTTGCATCCGATTCGTCGCCAACCCAACAGGAACGATGCTCACATCGGACCCTCGGCGATGCCTTTGGTTCGCGTGGCGGCGCAACCTCAACGGCCGACCGCTCGCCCACCTCGTACTCGTTCAACTAATTCTCCGACTCGAAATGGCAATCGCACCGACCGAGACGGTTCAGCGCCGCACCCTTCGTCGCTGCATCGTCCAGAGTCCCGGCGTTCAGAGTCTCAGCGTTCAGAGTCTCGGCGTTCACCCGAAACAGTTCAACGCTTACCATCGGCGCAACAAGCTCCGTTCAGCGTAGGCAATGCTTCGAAGTTTGAATCGGTCATGGTTGCCCGTTCATTGCTGGCAACTCCTCGCTTCAATCACACCGTTGTTGATCATTCTGACCAATCTGCACCGTCGTCAGATTCTCATCGACTGACGCTCCCTCGAGTCAGTAGTCGTCGATCAATAGACCGCTCGGCAATTCATCGACGACCAAGTAACACCGGTAGGTCGTTGGTGAATCCCCCCAGCCGTATCCCACTTTCAATGTTGTACACGCCTCCCCGTCGCTTGACGCCAACTCAGTCTTTAGCTTCTTCTGCCCGGGCGAACCGAACAACAACAACACGAGCGAAATCGCAACCGTCATCTTCTCGTGAGTCATTACCTGCATCATCTCCGACGACGCGCTCATCGTCTGCTCAACCGGCCACGATCGCTCGACAGGTCGATCAATCGCCAACATCACCGGATTCACGCCCGAGTTGGACTTCATTTCCTTCACGTGATTTGTCACCGAATCGAGTTGCTCGCAGTAGTGAATCAAGCGCTTTTGTGGCCCCCATTCCATCATCGACACCGAACACGGCTAGAACAACAAATTCCGCATCGCCGACAATCCAAAATCAAATGTCTAGTGCGGAAAGCGCTTCTTTGCCGTCAACTAGTTCTTTGTCTCCGATCAACAACTTGCTCGTTCGAGAAAATCGCGACACCACATCTACCCCTAAGCAAGTTCAACGCCAGGCTCGTATGGTGAGCATTCCACGAACACCTGGTTGGCGCCAGGTAGTGGGGTTATCCCCTGAACGTACTTCGGTCGTAGCACCACAATTAGTGCAGTCCAAACAGGACTCACTCTTTCGACGAGTTGCGGCACTCGCAAACCCCTCTGGCTCTCCACTTGGAACGCCTGGAGACATTGCTCGACGCTCACCTGTTTCTGGATCTATTTTTAGTCTGGCGGCATCGATGAGTTCAGCGGTTCGCTATCAACACGAATCTTCACTCAGTCGATTAACCGCATCAAGAGAAGCACGTCTGCCCACTCGAGAAGTACAACGAAACAGATCATCAAGCGCACGAACGCAACGACGTTCGGGCAACACAAAAGATGCACCGTCCATTTCACGTCGCTCAGCAAAATCTTCACCATCGGCGATCATCCGAAGCGCAACTCGAGGCCAAAGTGCATCGGTGCAAGGCCTCGACGCTACGAATCAACATCAGACGTCCAGCGTCGCATCGCATTCGAAACAGCGACCTTCCTTCGTCAATATGTGGTCGGCGGTCAATCATTCAATTTCCCGTCAATCTGATTTGGTCGCACGACGTTCGTTACGTTTACCTCAACCAAAAACCCATTCACTCAGCAGTAAACCGGGCGCAATCATCCGTCAACAGTTCGGCTTAGACAATTCTTTGCCAGATCAGTACCACGGCGGCCCTCGGCGCTCAATCACGCAAGATCTGCGAAGTCAACAAAACAATCGGACGAGCCATGCGTTGCGAAGCACATCCCGAGGAAACCCGTCGACCGCACGCGTGATGTCTGTTGCGCATCAAACACGATCGCATATGTCGAGCATTACTCCCGGAGCTAGCGGCGGCATCCAATTCGCTGGGTCATTGGCGAAGGCGGTTTCGTATCGACAAACCCATCGCAATCCCGAACCAACCCGAAGTCAGGTTCAAGCACAACGATTGGGACCAACAGCCTCCGCAAGATCAACGTCGTCACCGGCCATCAATCGATCGCCCTCCCCAACAAGCGCTGCAAGCGCAAGTCAGACGTCGGCAAGGCTTGACCATGCGACGCCAATGACCGGGGCAGGGGCGAACGTCGCACAAAATTTCTTAGATCGACTCAGCCGCAAAACTGGAGAAGACTTCACTCCCGTCGCCCCAGTTGCTCAAGATCCACCAATGACACCTACGGTTACCGACGACACGATTTCGCGTAGCCCTTCGAGATCGACCCATATCTCCGATTCTGTTCGTACCTCGACGTCAACGTCCGACCAGCCCGACACATCATCGCACGTCACACCATCACAAATCACATCATTTGATGATCAACCACATTGGGCCATCATGCGTTCTGCATCAGACGATGCAACAACAATTGACAGCGAACCACTTTCGAAATCCCAAAGTTTGGCCGACTCAATGGAGAGAACGTCTCGGGCAATGTCCGAGACGAACCCTGTTACCAACGGAACCGTGGTGCGATCAATAGCAGCAGATCCTTCAACTGCATCCTTAGGATCTGCAACAACATCATCACCGATACAAGCACCACGAGGATCTACAGCGCGGACAGCTGACAATGCTCGGTCGCGACAAGAGATCGTTGAAAGAGGCGGATCAATTGCCTCTCGAGGCGTACTTCAACGTTTGGTCTCACGAAGCGTCCCAACTCAACGACTCTCCAGCCCACTTCATAATTTGCCTGTTTCACCAAACGTCACACCTGGAATGCGAATTCCTTCCGATGCCATGAGCGCCATCCCGACTACTCCGGCAGTGATTGCTGGCTCTCCATCATCTGCTGTTGCCTCACGACCTTCAATATCATCCTCGCAAAGCACCAGCGTGATCTCACGATCAGTCGCATCTCCTTCAACTAACCCTTCTCAGCCGTCATCATTGTCACGTTCGTCCTCGGTTCGTCGAGACGGACGCCGCTCATTGAGTATTCAACGGCAATCTTCGAGAACTCCTGACGGACCAAGTGGAGATGGAACGATCTCCGCAGATGCATTAGTGCAGATGATCGAATCAGGAAGAAGTATCCCAAATCAAGTTGTACACCGACAGATCAGCGGAACATCTTCAAGTGGTCTCATCCGCGCTCAACGATCGCCCGATCGAATCTCGCGTTCAGGTGACTCAACGACAATTCAACGTAGTTCGTCGCCATCTGAGAAGGCAGCCCCAGGTCCGGTATCTATCTTGAGCCAAGTTTTGTCGCCGTCTGACGATTCGGAATATGGCGCAAACCAAGTAACAACTAGTCAACTCCTTGACCTCATGGATTGGATCAATCGCATTGTCGATGATCGTCTCCGTCAAGAACTCGAGCGACGCGGAGTCGCCGGAGGAAGGTGGTAGTCAATGAGTATTCAAAAGGCTTACCTCATGTCAGAAACCAAGGCAAAAATTCCATTCATGTTCAATCCGAGCGACTTGGAATTTTCAAAAACCACAGAATGGAAATCAAACAACTCGCCCGGAAGTAACGCACCACAATTGACGTTCGACAGTGGTAAATCAGTTGAGTTCAAGTTGACAGCGATTTTTGATTCGACCGAAACAGGTAAATCAATTACCGATATCACTGACAAGTTGTACAAACTCACGGTCACCGACAAGAAGGTCAAAGGAACAAAAGAGGATCGCAACATCAAACGACCACCGTGGGTGCAGTTCCACTGGGGCAAATTGCGATCGTTTAAAGCCGTCATCACCAGCTTCAACATGAAGTACACCTATTTCACGTCTAAGGGTGTCCCCCTGCGAGCAGAGGTCACGATGTCATTTCGTCAATTCATGGATGAAGGAGTCACGCCGCCCCAAAACCCAACTTCTGGAACTCCAAATCCTGGCCAAGTTCGTCGCCTTGAAGCAGGGCAGTATCTCGACACAGTTGCCGACGAACTTTATGGCGATTCTTCTCAATGGCGTTCAATAGCTGACGCAAATGGTATTGACGATCCACTTGCCCTCAATCCCGGTCGCATCCTCATGATTCCAGAGTTGGAGGGATGACATGCCCGAGTCCGTAGGTATTTCGGTTCCGAAAATTTCGATCAACGGCGCTGCTGTTACTGGCATCAAAGCTGACGCACTACTTGATGTTCGCGTTGTGCTTGAGACCGCAGCTGCTGCGGCCGCGACCTTGCGTTTTCACGACCCCTATTTTGAATTACTAGAAGGTTCGTTTGCGAAGATCGGCGTCAAACTTCAAGTCGCTTTCCCTGATGCAACGGGTGCGGACGTCATCGTCTTCAAAGGAAAGATTGCGGCAATCGCTGCCGAACAAGGAGCAGGTGATCGTCATGAACTAGTGATCACTGGATACGACGCATCGCAACAACTTTCACACGGTTTGACGCCGACAACATACACCGAAATGACTGCGGCCGACATCGTCAGCAAAATCGCCAAGCGCAACAGTTTGACCGCGAAAACCAGTATCACTGGCAAGAAGATGACGTACTTTTTACAACTCGATTCAGACCATGCAGTACTTGATGAATTGGCCCGTCGTAGCGGAGCTGAATGGTGGGTTGATGACACGACTCTCCATTTCACTAAACGAACTCTGAAAGCTCCGATCAAATTAAAGTGGGGCTCAACTTTGCAAAGATTCTCGGCCCGATTTTCGGGAGCAGCCCGAGTTGATGATGTCACCGTTCGTGGTTGGGATCCGGCTACTCAAAAAGCCGTCACTGGGAAAGCAACCCGATCGGCAGTCACGAGCACCAAAGTCGGTCTCAAGCTCAAGATGACTGACACGCGAGCTACGCAAGCGAAAACGTTGAAGGCATCATCAACTGTGACCGACATGCCAGTTGGTGCTGCCGACGAAGCCAAAGCCCTCGCTGAAGCGATGCAAGCCGATTTGGCAGCAGGTGAGTTGCGGGTTCAAGGTGAAGCAATCGGTCAACCCAAGATCGCTGCTGGCTCGACGATTCAAATCGAGGGAGCGGGCACGCAGTTGGCCGGAACCTTTGTTGTGAATCGAGTCGAACATATTTTTGGGGTTGGCCGACCTCTTCTTTCGCGTTTTGAAGGTGGTCGACATGGCGGAAGTGAACTTGCCGATCACATTGTGAGCGCACAACGAGGTTCGGTTCGAAACCGGCGACAATTCGCTATTGGGACCGTGACAAATGTGAAGGACCCCGACAAAGTCGGACGTATCAAAGTCAAGTTGCCGACTATTTCTGATAAAGACGATTCAGCATGGGCTCGAGTTGTTTCACCAGGCGCGGGCAAATCCCGTGGACTCCATCTCATGCCCGATGTTGGCGATGAGGTTCTTGTTGCCTTCATTGGTGGAGACCCCCGCAACCCCGTCATTCTTGGTGGTATCTGGAGTAAGAAGTTCGCACCTCCCACCCCAGAGCCCGTCAAAGGTGACAAAGTTGGTGAGCGTTCATTGGTCATGGCGTCGGGAGCAAAACTTGTCTTCACCGAAAACACCGACAAGAAGAAGGCAGTCGTCGCGCTCAAGCATGCTGAACCAGAAACGAATCTTCAGTTCGATAAAGACGGCGTGAAAATCAACGCAAAAAAGGGCACCAAAATTAAACTCGTCGTCGGCGATGCCAGCGTTGAACTTGCTTCAGATGGAACGATCACGTTAAAAGGTGGCGCGATCACAATCAAAGCCACCAAGAATCTCACTTTGCAAGGACAAAAGGTCAGCATCAAAGGATCAACTGGAGCGGTCATGGATGGCGGAGGATCAAAAGTTGATCTGTCACCGTCCGGCGCGAAAGTTCAAGCCAGCGGAATGGTCACTGTCAAGGGCGCAATGATCAAACTGAACTAATGATGACTGACTTATTTTTAACCCGAAAAAAATCAACCCAAAAAAATTCTCGTAAGAGAATGCAACGACGAAGGAGGAACCATGTCAGATGAATTCGTTGGCAAAGGCTTCCCCTTTCCTATGCGCATTAACGAAAGTGGCTCGTTTACCCTCATTGAAGGCACTGAAGAACTTGAACGTTCAATGGCCGTTGTTTTGTCAACAGCGCCTGGCGAACGTCCTTTCCGCCCCGCTTTCGGCTGCCGAATCTGGGAACTCATGTTTGAACCCATCGAAACCAGCACCATGGGCTTAATGGAGATGTACGTCCAAGAGGCTCTCCACATGTGGGAACCGCGCGTTGAAATTGATTCGGTTCTTGTTGAACCGTCCGACATCGACGGAGCAGTCACGATCCAGATTTCGTACATTATTCGATCAACAAATGATCGACGCAACCTCGTTTACCCGTTCTACACAATCCCGCCTGAAGAGGACTGACATGAGTTTTCCCCGCCCCGATCTTGATGATCGACGTTTCCAAGACCTCGTTGACGAAGCCAAACGGATGATTCCGCGCTTCCTTCCTGAATGGACCAATCACAACGTTTCCGACCCCGGCGTTACCTTGATTGAACTATTCGCATGGATGACTGAGCTGACCTTGTATCGATTAAACCGAGTTCCCGATCGTCTGTACGCCAGCTTCTTAGACCTTGTCGGAATTTCGCCGTATCCCGCATCAGCCGCAAGCGTTGATGTCACGTTCATGTTTTCAACTGTTCCCGACGAAACAGTTTTAGTCCCAGCAGGTAGCGAAGTGTCAACGGCTGGTGATGACCCGGTTGTCTTCGCAACGATGCACGACCTAGCTGTTTCACAACCGAATCTGGTATTTGCTTGGACCGCCCCATCGAACGGCTTTGAAGAACCTGACGAGGGACGCATGACTGATGTCAGTCAAAACTTGGCACTCGATAATGAAGTCGTCAAAGTGTTCGAATCAAACCCCGTCATTCCAGGAGATACCTTCTATATGGGGTTCAGCGAATCTCTCGGTGGCTGCATCATTCGCCTGGACGTCGTCGCCGACGTTGAAGGAATCGGCGTCAATCCGAATAACCCGCCGTTGGCGTGGGAAGTTTGGACGGATGAAGGTTGGCTTGAGTGCAAGTCTCAGGGAGATTTGACGGGTGGGCTCAACCGTAACGGCCACATACACATCGCCATTCCTACTGGACACCTGCCTCTGACGGTCGGATCAGAACGCGCGTATTGGTTGCGCCTGCGGCTGTTAACACCAAGCGACGATGGTGCGGGCTATCGCGCTTCACCCGCCCTGGCATCAATTGTCGCCCACGCCGTCGGTGGCACTGTGAGAGCCGAACATGCTGAACCTTTCGGCGAAGAATACATCGGTAATTCGACTGGGTTACCAGGACAGAAATTTGATGTTCAAGGAGCACCTTTACTCCCTCGTCGGAACGACGAATATGTTGAAGTTCGCTCAGGAGACATCACCGAGCAATGGCTTGAAGTGCCAGATTTTTCCCGATCTGGACCATCCGACAATCACTACACCTGGGATGGCGTGAGTGGAACTGTGCACTTTGGGCCACAGATCCGCCAAGCCGACGGACGTTGGCGTCAGCACGGAGCCATACCTCTGGCGGGCGCAGCAATCTCTGTGTCCAAGTATCGACGCGGCGGCGGAGCACGTGGCAATGTTGGCCCAGGAGCATTGTCGGTCATTCGGTCGGCTATTCCTTATGTTGACCGCAGCACGAACTTGGTCGCGGCGACCGGAGGAATTGACAGTGAAACTCTCGAAAATGCCAAAGTTCGAGCTCCGCTCACCATCGTTTCGGGAGGACGAGCGGTCACATCGTCTGACCATGAGCGACTCGCTCTTGAGGCCACTCCTCGAGTTCGTCGGGCCGCGTGCGTCCCCCCAGACTCGGCGGGCGCGCCTACTCGTTTATTGATCGTCCCTGACCCCGCTCGACCCGTTGATGCCATTCAGATCGACCACCTCGCTATGGACGATCAACTCTTTTCCACGTTGAGCGCGTACCTTGAACCTCGTCGCCTGATTGGGACGGCCCTCGAGTTGGGAACGCCAAAATATCTGGGGGTGTCAGTCGCCGCCATGGTGCGGGTCGGGCCTGGACGAGCGCCTGCTGCAGTGCGCCAAGCATGCCTCGACGCCATCGCAATCTTTTTGTCTCCGCACCTGGGTGGAAACGACGGTCACGGTTGGCCATTTGGACAAGACATCAACTCTGGGGCGATTGCTCACCTGCTGGGTGAACTCCCTGGAGTCGAACAAGTTGAAGAGGTAGTCCTGTTCGAGGCTGACCTCCGAAATGGTTCCCGCCTCGGAGCAGGCACAGATACCATCCGCGTTGATCCCTACGGTCTACCCTTGTCCTATAAGCCACAGGTTGTGGCGCGATGACTCGTCGTCGTGGTTGGCTAGTGCGGCGTTTGCCGGTGGGAATGCAGGAAGACCGAACAATGACCGGGTTGGTGGCGATCCTCGAAGAGGTATCGGAAACAGTTCAGCAACAAGCGGATCAGATTCCGTTCTTAGCCGACCCATCCGTGACGCCAGAGTTCCTCCTGCCATGGTTGGGCCGTTTTGTCGATGCTCCCGGATCGGAAAACTTGCCTGAGAGTGAGCGTCGTGACCTACTGCGGGACACCGGATCGCTCATTCTGCGCAAAGGAACCCGTGAGCATATTGTCACCATGATCGATCCGTACCTTGTTGGTCCAATTGACCTTCTCGAAGACGGCGGAATTTTCCGTGAGGGAGAATCGGGACGCTGCGAAGGAAACATTGTTGTGCGTGCTTCAGCAATCGCCCACGGCACGCCTATTGATCTCTACAAATTGGTGCGCTCAATTACACCCGTGCATTGTCAGATTCGTATCGAGATTGCTGGGCAAACCGTGGCACCGGTGGCCGCATGAGTACCGTCCTTTGTCCGCAATGCGGAGAAGAAAACTCCGATCCAGAGGGCAACCGTTCTTCAAACGCTTTCTGCTTGTCGTGTGATTATCCGTTGTTCTTTGCTCGGGGTGTCGTTGTATCGGGACCCAATGACACCGGCTTCGCGCGCGAGCGACTCCCAGGTGTCGCTGGCGTCGCTCGACGGGCCTGGACTCCTTGTCCCGATTGTGGAGAACTCAATCCCCGAGAGGCCACTCGTTGCTTACGTTGTGGCGCCATCTTGACCGTACCCGAACCCGAACCTGTGGTAGCTCCGCAGGAAAACACCATCATTCGTGAGGTTCTCGTTCATGGAGACGTCCGCAAACGTTGGCCGTGGTTTCTTCTCGGCCTGTTAGCCGGAACTGTCGCCACAATCCTTGCGATTGTCATCGCGGGAGGAATTGGCTAAGTCATGTTGCACATCCTCGACGAAGTTCTTGAAGCTCACCTACGCAACACAGTTCCCTTAGATCGCGCCATCGATGTTTCTTTTGCTATTCCCGATCGTGAATGGAGCGCCGGGCTCGCACGACCGACCATCAGCGCATACCTTTGGGACATCAAGCGTGATGACAAGCGCAACGTTGGTGGCGTCGAACTTGTCGACCGAGGCCCAACAAAAGTTCGACGATTGGTTTCGCCCCGAGTGCGTATTTCTTACTTTTTGTCAGTCTTCACTGGTGATCTTCGAGACGAGCATGTTTTGCTCGGACGATTACTACAAGGGGTCATGAAGAGTCGCCAAATATCTCAGGACATCATTCCTGTCGGTCTCACAACGCCGGGCGCCCGCATTGAATTGTCCATCGGCGCGAGTGAAAGCAATGTTGCTCGCGATTTTTGGAGTGGCGTTGACGGCAAATATCGCCCAGGCCTGAATCTCCAAATCATCTTGCCAGTTGACATTGGACTCGGTGTTGAGGCTGGACCTCCAACTACTGGCGTCGATATTCGCACTTCGGATCAGCGTCAACCATCAAGAACTTCGCAAAGGGTTCGTTCGTACATTGAGGAGAACCCAAATGGCGAAAAGGACATCAGCGACAAGAAATCTCAAGCAGGTGATGCACCTTGAGAGCTCGGCTCACGACGCAACAGTACTCAGCCTTTGTTGGAGTTCCATTTGAAATCATCGTTCAGGTTCAAAACGATGAACAGATCATCAAAGAGGTCAACGCTCGTCCGGGATTTATCCCGACCGAGGCGTATGTGTCGCGTCCGTTAGTCGTTTCCTTATTCCCTGGTGAAACCGCGGACATTCAATTAGAAATCACTCTCCCTCGCGAAACTCCCGCTGGCTTGTACCAACTACCAGTCGAAATGAGAGACGAAAATGGGCAGATCGGCACGCTGACTGCTGACATTCAAGTTGCTCCATTTGATGAACTCAGCGTCTCCGTTTCCCCTCGAGTGACTGCAGCCGGATCCAAGGCCTCATTCGTTGTCACCACGACCAACCGTGGTAACCGTCCCACCGGCGTCAGCCTCACCGCTGCAGATGCCGACCGCGCCCTCCAGTTCACTATCGAACCTCGTCGAGCGCAACTCGAAGGTGGTCAAGCAGTTGCCTTCAGTGTCAATGCCAAAGGCAAACGACCTTGGGTTGGCAATGCTGTGCCACGCGCAATTCAAATAGACATCGCCACTCGCAGTAACACAACGAGTGAAACTGTCACCTTCACGCAAAAGCCAAGACTGAGTCGCGGACTACTCACTGCGTTAATTCTTTTATCAATTATTCTGATTTGGGCTTTGGTTTTTTCAGCTGGATTTCGTTCAGCGCTTGCAGGTCAAGAGCCCAAGAAATCAGTCAAAAGCGGATGGATCGAAGGTTCAAAGCCTGATCCATCAATTTCGATTGGTTCCATCAGCGCCAAGATCGTGGCTGATTCAGACGGACGGCCTTTGGCACGCATGATTATTTCCGCGGAGCTCGTGGATAAATCTCGACCAGCGACAGCATCCTCAAGCGACGAAGACGGTGCCGTGACGCTGTCGGGATTGACGACCGGTGTTTACAGACTTACGGTCTCAGGCGATGGGTACATCGATCAAATCTTGAGTGACACAATTCGGGTTGTGCCAAGCGACGAACCGTTGGCACTCAGCAAAGATATAGAGATGGTCGGCCTCCCAGCTTCCATTAAAGGAATAACTTCTGGCGGCGACCCTGCTCCTGTCTCAACTGTTGAAGCTCGGTTAATGATTAACGAGGTTCCTACCAGCCAAGTGATTAGTGCTACTTCCGACGCCACTGGATTGTTCTCGCTCGACAATCTTCCCTCTCCCGGCCGTTATCGACTGACATTCACGGCGACTGGTTTTGAACCCATTCAACTTTTCCAAGAGGTAGCTGCGGGCGAAACAGTCACGATGCCCACCGTTAAATTGCAGGCTGGTCCTGGTTCAATCACCGGAATGGTGGTTGACCAGAATGGAATCCCACTTGGTGGAGCTGCGATCACTGCCACCGCTGGCTCAGATGTCGTCTCATCAGTGACTCCAACATCTGGCGCTGAAATAGGAAAATTCATCCTTGGTGAACTACGAACGCCCGCGACATATTTGGTTCAAGTCAGTCTTGAAGGCTACGGCACGCAAACATTGACAATGAAGGTTGGTCCCGGTGAAGGCTTTGCCCTGACCAACAGCATCATCATGAGCAAAGGAACAGGGATAGTTCGGGGCGCTGTGACTGACATCAACAGAAACGCCATCGGCGGAGTCTCAGTCACCGCAAGTAACGGATCAATCGTCGGGCAAACAGTTTCAGTTGACAGCGGTGGCTTCTATTCTCTCTCGGGACTGGTCGCTCCTGGCAATTACATTTTGACCTTTTCCAAAGAGGGCTACCTACCCGAGGTCATAGGTGTTTCATTGTCAAGTTCACTCGGCGCGAGCACTAGCAATGTTGTTCTGCGACCTGCCAACAGCGCTGTAACAGGAACAATTGTGAGTTCATCTGGAACTGCAGTACCTGGAGCGACAATCATCGCCACTTCTGGATTGACATCGTTGTCCACTTTGTCAACAGACCCCAATGGCGATTTTCGCTTACAGGGACTGACTAGTGGATGGTGGACCGTCACCATTGCTGCGACAAACTTTCAAGAGTCTGTGGTTCTCATTCAAGTAGGCGCCGTTGATCAAAATCTCGGCTCGATTGTGTTGACGCCGTGACGACACCATGAGTTTACGCGCCAGTATCTCTCCAGACCGCACCATGGCTTATGCCGGAATTCCGGTTTTTGCAACGGTGACGGTTGCGAATACAGCTGACTTAGTTGATGCTTTTGAAATACGTGTATTGGGCGTCGATAGATCTTGGGTCCAGTGTTCTCCTGATCGCTTGCAACTTTTTCCGCAAACCACTGGCGAAATTGATGTCACGATTGATCTTCCCGACGACTTTCCAGCTGGACTTCGCACCCTCACTATTCAAATTCGAAGTGAACTCAAACCGGATCGGCCAACGCTTTTAACCCTGACTCTTGAGGTTGACTCTCGTCCACGAATCAACGTCCAAGTGCAACCCGTCATGATCTCAGCGGGGTCTCGAGCAACATTCGGCGTCACTGTTCAAAACCAAGGAAACAACCCTGTCGTTGCACGATTAGTAGTTGATGATCCAGAATCAGTGGTGACAGGTGTCTTCGATCGTCCCGAAATTGATATTCCTCCCGGAGAACAACGAAACACCCCTTTTCGTGTATCAGCGAAGCGTCCATGGGCCGGGGCCCCGGCGATTCGTACATTGTCAATTGGCGTCGAGGGAGGGCTTGAGGGATCTGAACAAATGATCACTTTTGTTCAGACTCCACGAGTGAGTCGCCTGCTCT
>JBIIMF010000101.1:0-4297 GCA_044338135.1 Ilumatobacteraceae bacterium
CCAACAATGATCACTAAGTTGGCGCGAAACTTTTGCACGATTGGGCCGAGTGCTTCGCGCCATTCGGTACAACCAGACCGAAAATCTTGCTCGATGCCGAGATATGTGATCGGTGTGTTTTCACCAATTCCGCAGCCAACTCCTGGACTTGGTTGAACCACGACCCCGTTTGATTCTTCCCAGCTGTCAAGACCGGACGCCAACACCCAACTTTGTGAGTCACCCACCATCATGACGCGCGCTGGTAAATCAGGGTCAATCGCCGAAACTGTCGGAGCATCATCTGGAAGATCAGGCAAAGCGGCCAAAGCTTGTTGCTGCATTTCCAAAGCGTCTTCGCTCAGAGTTGACATGACATCGTTTGCACTATTGCGATGCGCATTTCCGGCGAATGCGATCACGGTTCCGACGATCGCCATCGCCGCCAGGTAAACAAACAGCTTCTTGCCTTGCCACAACTTCCGTTGACGTACAGGATTCTCAAGCAAGTAGTAGATCAAGCAGACGATCAGCATGGTGCTCGCGGCTTTGGCAACAAACAGCCAAAAATGATCGACCGTCACCCAATCAGTTCCGGGAACGCGAATACGTGGCAAATCTGGATCGAGTCGCAACGACTCCCACACCAAGAATGTTGGCCAATGAACGAGGTAGATCGTGTAGGTGACTTGACCCATCCACGCAAGTGGCTTCCACGACAAGAAGTTACACATACCAACACCGGCTGCGGCATAGGCAATGATCAGCAAGGTGATCAGACCGTTAAAGAAAACAGCCCAAGGAAAGAAAACATCGCCCCACTGATTTTGCCAACCGATTTTGAACCACACCGTGAACGCGACGACGATCAGCGGCCACGACAATGCAACGAAGACTGGTTTACGCAAAATGTCGATGATGCGCGGCACACGTCGCCATACCGACCACAAAACTGCAAACGCCGCACCCATCAAAAACTCACCGACACGAACTTCGGTGGCGTAATACGCACACGACGAGTCGGCGCAGCGAGCGTCAAGTCCGGACAGATGACTCCACAAGGGCGAATTCGTGCGGTAGTAGGCACCTAACGCGATTGCTCCGATCGCAAGAGATGCAAGAACCGCAAAAAGTTTCCAAACAGCGCTGGGTGTTGCTTTCTTACGCAGAACCAACAGACACAGAACTGGAAAAACGAGATACACCTGTTCTTCTAACGAAAGACTCCACAAGTGTTGCAACGGATTACCAAGTCCAAAGAGCCCGCCATAGCTTTTGCCAGCAGATTGCAAATAGATGTTCTCGTAATACGCCAGACCCGAAAACCATTCCCATGGCGCCAAGCGTCGCCCAGAACCCGGAAACAAAGTCCAGATGACAACCACAGCTAACAACACGACGAACGACGCTGGGAATAAACGACGAGCACGACGTTCATAGAACGAGCGCAGTGAAATCGTTCCCGACTTATCCCATTCGGACACCATCAGCCGCGTGATCAAAAATCCCGACAGTGTGAAGAACATCGAGACGGTGAGTTCGCCGCCCGTCATCCATGTGATGCTGTGGTGATACAACAACACGATGATGACGGCAAGACCGCGAACACCATCAAGCGCAGGCAAATGCCCGAGACGCGATTCGATGCGAGGTTCGTCTGACATGCCAAAATGAGGTTAGTTGTTGCCAGACGACTTCTCAGGGCTACTCCACTAGGCGTAAGCCAGTTGGCGCAATCGATCGTTCAGCTTGAGGCAGTTCAACCACGAATTCGGTGCGATGGGCCGGAAAAACGTGCTCGGAAAGAAGCACTGCTCGACCATCGGTATCAGTCGTCGTACGGGTACAGCGCAGAACGGGCGACCCCACGGGGATACCGAGCAATTTGGCGTTCTCGGCCGATGCCGCATCTGCGCCAATTGTTTGCGTTGCACCTTTTAACGGAACATCAAGCAATTCATAGAAAGGAGATCTTTCAACGTCGGCTCGCGATAAATGTTGACCTAAATCGGCACGACACCACACCGTCACTAAAGCGAATGGTTCGCCATCGGCCAAATTCAGTCGTTTGACTCGCAAAACCTGATCAGCATCAAGAATCTTGTTGACGCTCACTGTGGCTTTTTCAAAAGCAAACTCAAGAATGCGACGCTCAGGTTTGATACCGCTGTCTGACAACTGCGCTTCAATCGTTACCAATTGGCCGAGACTTTGTTGCAATGGAGCAGCGGCCACGAACCAACCGAATCCCTGTCGGGCATCGACTAATCCATCGTCACGCAATGTTTCGAGTGCTCGCCGAATCGTGACGCGACTCGCAGCAAATTCAGATCCGAGTTCGGACTCAGACGGAAGTAATCGACCGGCTCCAAAAGTGCCATCTTGCACACGAGTCCGTAACTCATCGGCTATCACTCTGTACCTGATCTCGCGCACACTTGTATTATACTTGTCTCATGAGCTCCGTTTCCGCAGGTACCCCCGTCGAACTTGTCAACAGCGTCTACGCAACCCTCCCCGAGCGTGCCGCTTTAGGTCGTCAACGTCTTGGTCGACCTCTCACATTGGCTGAAAAGATTTTGATCAACCACCTCGTTGATCCGGCTAACCAAGAGATGGTGCGCGGCGGCAGTTACGCCGACTTCAACCCTGACCGCGTTGCCATGCAAGACGCCACCGCGCAAATGGCTTTGCTGCAGTTCATGACTGCGGGTCTCCCCACAACAGCAGTGCCTTCAACAGTTCATTGCGACCACCTCATTTTGGCCAAAGTTGGCGCGAAGATCGACCTTGGTGTCGCAATCGACGACAACCGCGAGGTGTACGACTTTTTGAAAACTGTTTCGGCTAAATATGGCGTTGGTTTCTGGGGCCCTGGTAGCGGAATCATCCACCAAGTGGTTTTAGAAAACTATGCATTCCCCGGCGGAATGATGATCGGCACTGACAGTCACACTCCGAACGCTGGCGGACTTGGCATGGTCGCCATTGGTGTTGGCGGAGCCGATGCTGTTGACGTGATGACTGGTTTCCCTTTCAACGTCAAATGGCCCAAAGTGATCGGCATCAAGTTGACCGGAACACTCAGTGGTTGGTCATCACCTAAAGACGTCATTCTTGAAGTTGCACGTGTTCTCACTGTTGAAGGTGGCACGGGTGCAATCGTTGAGTACTTCGGACCTGGCGCCGACAGTATTTCGGCAACGGGTAAAGCCACCGTGTGCAACATGGGTGCCGAAATTGGCGCGACCTGTTCATTATTTGCCTACGACTCAAACATGTCCAACTACTTAAAGGCGACCAACCGTGCGGGCATCGCAGCAGCAGCCGACAAAGTTGCCGCCGATCTTCGCCCCGACGACGGCGCGCAGTACGACCAACTCATTGAGATCAACCTTGACGAACTCAAGCCGCTCATCAACGGACCGCACTCGCCAGACCGTGCCCACAAAACCGGCAAAGCAGTCGGCGCAGCAGCTCGAGAAAACGATTGGCCACTCGAAGTTTCATCAGCGCTCATTGGTTCGTGCACCAACTCGTCATACGAAGACATCACCCGTGCAGCATCAATCGCTCGCCAAGCAGTTGCTGCAGGTCTCAAGGCCAAGTGTGAACTTCTCATCAGCCCAGGATCTGAACAAATTCGCGCGACCATTGAACGCGATGGTTTGCTCGCCGATCTTGAAGCAGTTGGCGCAACTGTTCTTGCTAATGCGTGTGGACCGTGTATTGGTCAGTGGGAACGTGCAAAAGAAGCAACCGACAAACCCAACACCATTGTCAACTCGTTCAACCGCAACTTCCCTAAGCGGGCCGACGGTTCAGCAAATACCTTGAGCTTTGTGACGTCACCCGACACCGTGATGGCCATTGCCTTGTCTGGTCGCCTCGACTTTGATCCGACCACCGACACCATCACTGCTCCTGACGGAAGCGAAGTGCGCCTTGTGGCACCCGTCGGCGAAGTATTGCCAAGCGACGGTTACGACCCGGGTTCAAACACGTTTACTGCTCCCCCAGCAGATGGAAGCGGAGTGTCGGTTGCTGTCAGCCCGACGAGCACACGGTTGCAATTGCTCGAACCATTCCCCGCATGGGATGGCAAGGATTACCTTGGCTTGCCCGTGTTGATGAAGGCCAAAGGCAAATGCACGACCGACCACATCTCGGCAGCTGGCAAGTGGCTCACCTTCCGCGGTCACCTCGAAAACATTTCCGGCAACTTGTTCATCGGTGCCGTCAATGCGTTTGACGACGCTGTCGGCGAAGGAAAAGACATCACCGACGGAGGCACTCGCCTCTACCCCGACATTGCCAA
>JBIIMF010000180.1:0-4296 GCA_044338135.1 Ilumatobacteraceae bacterium
CTGCCGGTTCGCTTTCACCAATCGGGCGCACTCCCCACGAACGATCGCGGGTCCCCCACCATGATTTTGAATCAATTGCAAACGTGTGGCCGCCGGCAGTGAGAGTTCCGTCCCAACCACCAGTTTGTGCGAGACGGCAGGTATCGAAAATCACTCGCCCGTTTTCACGGATGTAGTGACGCGGCTCTTCAAAAGCTGGCATTGCGCCCGTCCAGGTGGCATCAATGGTGATACCCCATTCGTTGTCGTCACAACGCACGCGCAACTTCTGCAAAGGCTCAATGACTTCAATACTGATGGGGCCAACACCAGGATTCATGCGGTTGGCATTGTCGAGCGCACCAGACGCACGAACAACTTGCTGCTGACCCTCATGGAAGACCAAAAGGTAAGCATCAATCACACCAAGGTTTGGATAGACACCCAAACCACACACGAACATCACGGTTCCGTCATGGTTGAACCCGTTGAAGTAATAGCGATCGTAAAAGTTACGATCGCTCGTTGCGACATGGCGCATTGGTTCAGATGTTTGGTGGATTGGGAAGTCGTCGAGATTAGACAGCATGATGGCTCCGTTATATGTGACTGATAATGATTTAGATATTTGTAACTAGAGGTGCAACGTCGTTGGCGAAAGCTGCGATTTGATCGCAGAGTTCTTCGCAACTTTGGGCTTTGAAACGAACTTGGAGTTGATTCACTCCAGCTGCAGTTCCTTCAAGAATTCGTTCGGCGATTGATTGTGCAGAACCACTGAGTGTTGCTTCGCCAACGTCAAACGATGGTTTACCGACGTACAAGAATGGCGTGATGTGGCCGATCATGAATCCGTCATTGGCTGAAGCGGCACGACCCACCCGAGCGCGCTCGTCATTCAACATGTTCACCATTGATGCATCTGATGGTCCTTGTGGCAACCAACCGTCGGCAACCCGTGCGGCACGCTTGATTGCTGCTGGGCTTGAGCCTGCGACCCAAATAGGCGGACGTGGCGACTGCGTCGGCAACGGCCGCGCACCAAATCCGTCAATGAATTCATTCTCAAGCAACTTCGCGAGTTCGGGGACTCCGGTATCCAGAGCTTTGCCACGACTATGGAAATCGACGCCGAGTAATTCGAACTCGGCTTGCGCGTGTCCGGCCCCAATACCAATGAGCGCACGACCATCACTCAAGTGATCGAGCGTTGCGAACTGCTTTGCTGCAACTCGCGGACTGCGATACGGCAAGACATAGACATGGGTGAGCAGACCGACTTTTGAAGTCATGCCCGCAATCCATCCGAGCGTGGCAATCGGGTCGGCCCAGTGGGTGCCCATTCCGCCAACGACCGATTCGGGAAGCGCCACGTGATCGCACACGCCGACATAGGCATACCCGTTGTCGTCGCAAGTCCGCGCCAGTCGACCTAGTTCTTTGGGTCCGGAGGTTCGTTCCCAGTCGGCCACGAAGTACGCGCTTTGGGCCTGGATGGGCAACTGCATTCCATATATACGGCGGCCTTGCGGAACCGTGAACATCCCCCGAGTCATGGTTACACCTTAGGCGTTAGCCACATTTTTTCTGATGGCGTGTCAGAAAGTATTTCCCGTTCAACCACCGTCAACTGCGGTCGTGAAGCCTCACTGCCGGCATGGATATCACCCGCATTTTGTGTAGACAATTTGTAGACAAGACCAGTTCATGAGCCTAATCTTATGTTGATGACTGATTCGACAACAATTCGCGTCGACCGCGACACCCACCGCCGTCTTCTTGATCTGAGCCAAAGCGCTGACCTATCGCTGATGGAGGTCCTACGCCGAGCAACCGCCGCCTTAGAGCAACAGCTATTCGTTGCCGAGGCAAAGTCGCAGATGCAGCGCTTACGTGCCGACCCGCAAGCGTGGGCTGATTACTTACGCGACTCGTCGCTCACCGAAGTTTCTGACGGGGCCGATTGATGGGGTCAATTGATGGATCTCGTTGACAGCATTTGGCTCGTCGACTTTGGACCCAACTTTCCGTCAGAACCAGGTCACAAACGGCCGGCTCTCGTTGTTGGTCCAACCGATGGTTTCGCCGATTTTCTGAGCAATGTCTTTGTTGTTCCGTTGACAACGAGTCGACGTGATCTGAACTTTCACGTTGAAGTTGAACCCGGTGTTAACTCAGGTATTTCAGAAATCAGCTACGCCCAATGCGAACAGTTGCGTTCAATCAGTAAACGACGACTCGTACATCCACTCGGTGTCGTTGATATTGAAGCCCGTTTCAAGGTTCGCCGTGTCTTGCGGATATTGCTCAACTTCACGTAGACCCAAAATTAATTCGTCAATTATGTTGATCTCAGTCGGGATAAGGTCGCCGTATGGGCAAGAACACCAACGAAAGCAACACTGTGACTGTTCGAGAATTGCGCAACCAAGGCGGACAGGTACTTGACCGAGTTCTCGCAGGCGAACAACTCACGATCACTCGTGATGGTCAGCCGGTCGCCGAACTCTCACCATTGTCTATACCTACAACCCTGGCCACTCTAAAAAAGCGGGCGGCAAAACTGAAAGCCATTGACCCGACCTCGTTGCGAAACGATCTTGACGAAATTGTTGATCCTTGGTTATGACCGAATCTCTGTCGCCTCAACATGATGGTCTGCTAGATACCAACACGCTCATTCTGCTTGGAGAAATACAAACCGAACTTCCAGAATTCCCGGCAATCAGCGCGATCACCCTGGCCGATTTGACGGTCGGACCTCTCGTTGCAAAGACAGATCTTGAAAGGTCGCATCGTCTCGGACATTTACAATTCGCCGAATCTAATTTTCAAGCATTGGCATTTGATGAAAGCGCGGCGCGAGTGTTTGGGCGTCTGGCCGCTCAGGTCCGCACCTCTGGACGAACTGCTCGTGCAAGATCATTTGATCTACTGATTGCTTCAACCGCAGTTGCCAACGAACTCCCGCTGTACTCGGTCAATGTCAACGACTATGCCGGTATCGACGAACTTGACTTGCGCGCAGTGGCGCATCCCCGCAGTCATTAACTCAACCAATCAGGCGCACATTCACAGGGCGACGGGGACTTGTTTCCACTGGTTGACGTCGATTAACCCGTGGTCAGTGATGCGTAGATCGGGAATGACCGAGAGTCCCAGGAACGACAGCAACATAAACGGGGCGTCGATCGCAATGCCGAAATCGCGGGCGGTCTGCTCCATGAGTTCGATCTGATCGGCCACCACATCAAGAGGTTGGTCGCTCATCAGGCCGGCAATCGGCAACGGAACCTCGGCCAAAATCTTGCCCTCGTGCACGAGCACTTGTCCGCCACCAATCTTGGCGAGGTGCGCAACTGCAATCGCCATGTCGGAGGGCCCACTTTCGTCGCGAGCGCCAATCACCATCACGTTGTGAGCGTCGTGACACACGGTTGATGCAATCGCGCCGCGTGTTAATCCGAAGTTGGCCACGTAACCAAGACCAATGCGGCCGGTTTTCTTGTGGCGTTCAAGAACTGCGATACGCGCGATGTCGTTATTCGGATCGTTGATATCAAGTTCAAGCGCAGTTGTGCGAACAGTTCCTTGCGTTACACCAATGACTCGCGCCATACCATCGGCCGGTGCATCAACTGTTAACTCAGCGACAGTTGGATTGTGATGCAAGTGCACACGATTACGCAATGAAGCGGGTGCAGGCGTTGCGGGCACTGCACCATCAAGGATGTAGCCATGTCGCGCTACCAACTTGCCCGCTTGATATACAGCAGCGGGACGGTATTCCTTCATTGAATCAAAGACCAGTACGTCTGCTTGATATCCGGGTCCTAGTTGACCGAGATGGAAGAAGTTGTGAAATTGCGCCGGCAGATACGAAGCCATGATGAGCGCTTCAATCTCGTCGCAGCCAGCTTCAACCGCAAGGCTCACGCAGTGATTGATGTGGCCAATCGTGCGAATCTGGTGAGGCTCTCGATCGTCGGTGCACATTGCAGTTCGCGTGACACCCGTGCGCAAAACAGTTGGCAACAAGTCAACGAGGTCTTTACATGCCGAGCCATAGCGTAAAAAGACCCACATACCTTTTTGACGCTTTTCATGTGCCTCATCAAGTGCGAAACATTCATGGTCTGATTCAACGCCTGCAGCCAAGTACGCATCGAGTTGCGGACCGCGCAAACCGGGCGCATGGCCATCAACACTTCGCCAGCCAGCAGCCGCAATGATTTCGCGGAATGTTGGGTCGCCGTTGATCACTGCGGGATAGTTCATGACTTCGCCAATTCCAATGGCTTTGAATTCTGAAATCAG
>JBIIMF010000102.1:0-4275 GCA_044338135.1 Ilumatobacteraceae bacterium
GGATCGTGATTCGTTTCAGCGGTCCAGGCCCCGGAATATCCAGCAGTCTCTGCTTCTTTCGCGGTCTTGATCGCGTCATGCAAATTGGCGCTGATGCCTCCGTCTACCTTCATGATGTTCCTCCGAGTCGAAATCAGCCGCTCACACGATCGGCTGATTTCAAACTAGTCGGAGACGTACTCGTCGGACTAGGGGAGATCGGGGTTGGCGTTGCGCAAGAATGCTTCGAGTTCGGCAGTCATTTCCTCGGGCGATGGAATGTCCTGCTCAGTCATGAGTGGCTTTTGAGGATCGGTGCTGGCATTTTGAATCAAGGCGTCGTAGGCGACCTCGAGTTTTCCGACCATTTCGGCATGTTCACTATTTCGCGACACCATGCGATCGAGGCGTTCGCGTTGGATCACTGATTCTTGTTCGAGCGCTGTTCCGTCAAAGTGGAGATCGGCAACCGGAACGAGGCCTCGCAAAATTGCGAGCGACGCAGCGGGATAGGTCATGCCGGGAATGTATTGCGGAACTTGAGCCCACACGCTGATCGAGGGGATGCCGCAATCGTGAAGAACTTGTTCAAGAACTGCAGTCATGCCAGCGGGGACGTCAACAGTGCTTCGTAAAAAGGCAATCTTGTTCAGCAATTCAGTCGTTGGAGTTGTGCACGACAAATTGCTTGGACGCGTGTGTGGAGTGGGGAAGGGGTATGCGCCGAGTCCGACCATCATCGAAACGTTCATGCGCACGCACAATTCACGAACTGCAGCCGAAAATCGGTTCCATGCAGAGTCGGGTTCGTGTCCACGCAAAATCAACAGATCGCGTCCGTTGTTGTCTTTGCCCGCGTACATGCCGATTGATGGCCAATCAATTCCGTTATTGCGTCCTTCGCGAATCTCCATTGTTGGGCGGCGAGCGCGATAGTCGATGAAGACATCGGGATCAAAAGTTGCGACTGGTAATGGATCAATTTGGCTTTCGATAGCCGACATGGCATCGTTGGCCGATCCTGCTGCGTCAATCCACCCTTGCAACATCACAATCAAAATCGGTGAATTGAGCGAAGGAAGTTCGCCGTGCAATTCAACATCGCGAATTTCGCTGTTCATGTCACCAGGCATGTTGCTCGTCATTTCAGGCGACTCAACATGTCTTCAGCTTTGGCGGCTGCACCAAGTACTTGTTGATTGAACGGCTCAAGCTCGGCAGGGTCACGTTGACCCAAAGCTCCACCGAGATAACGCGAGTACACGCCCTCGAGAATGCAGACCAGTTTCCAATAAGCGAAGGTTGTATAGAAATCGAGTTGCGAAATATCGCGACCACTGACCTCGGCGTAACGCTGGGCAAGATCGGCGCGATCAAGGAAACCAGGTGCCGAACAGGCTGATCCATTCCAGGCCGACGCATCGTCACCGGGACCGGTCCAGTACACCATCAACATGCCGAGGTCGGCCATCGGGTCACCGAGGGTGCAAATCTCCCAGTCAAGAACTGCAATGACTTGTCCGGTGGCATCAACCATGCAGTTATCTAAGCGATAGTCACCATGGACGAGCGTTGCTGGACCCTGTTCCGGAATACGTGCCAGCAGTTCATCATGGACTCGATCGACACTTGGTAGATCACGCGTCTTTTGTTGATTCCATTGCCCGTACCAACGCTTGAGTTGACGTGCGATGTATCCCTCGTGTCGGCCGAGATCGCCAAGGCCAACTGCTTCGGGTCTGACAGCGTGAATCGCGGCCATGGTGTCAACGATGGATTCGCTGGCACGCTGACGCGCATCAACGCTGAGAAGTCGTTCTGCTGCTTCACGTTCGCGAATGACGAGTCCGTCAACAAATGACATGACATAAAACGGAGCACCGTTGACATCGAGGTTGTCGCAAAAGCCGACCGCGGGCGCAACTGGAACAGAGGTACCGCTGAGGGCGGCAATGATCCGATGCTCGCGACCCATGTCGTGAGCACTGGCCAACACGTGACCAAGTGGTGGACGACGCAAGACGAACTGGTGGCTATTACTGCCGGTCACTTTGAAAGTGAGATTGGAGTGTCCTCCGGCGATGACGTCAAAGGTGAATGGGCCGACGGCACCCGCAACATTGGATTCGAGCCAATTGGTGACCTTGCTGACGTCGAGACCTGGGATGCTGGGCGATTCGCTACTCACACCCCCGTACGGTATCCACGAACCGCCGATCTTTTGTGCTCGTAGAACGGTCAAAGTTGCTCACGAGGTAGCGTCAAGGTATGGCTATTGACGTCACCGAAGAGACATTTGAGACCGAGGTCTTGGCCCGATCGGCCGTGGGTCCGGTATTGGCTTATTTGTGGACTCCACGCAGTGAGGCTTGTGTCAATTTTGGCCAGGTTTTAGAGGCAATTATCGATTCAACCCAAGGCAAGGTTTTGCTCGCACGAATCAATGTGGATGAAAATCCTGGAGTCGTGCAGGCATTTCGGGTGCAGGCAGTTCCGGCGATGTTCGCTCTTCGAGATGGCTCAATCATGGGTGAATTTCAGGGCCCACTCACTGATGTGGCGGTTCGTCAATTCGTCGAGCAGATGCTTCCGACCGCTACTCAAGAACACATTAATGATTTGCTGAGTCGTGGCGATGAACAAAGTCTGGTGGCGGTTCTTGAAATCGAACCAGGTAACGAAACTGCAATTGTCGCCTTGGCGACCATTTTGACATCGCGTGGTGAAGGTGAAGCGGCCTTGGCGCTGCTTGCTCGAGTTCCTGAAACCGATGATGTACGAAAAGCTGCGGCTGCGGCGCGCTTGTCGTTGCGACCTCCTGACGACTACGACCACCAATTAGGGCAACTCATTGAACTCGTGAAGACCGATGACGATGCTCGACAACAGTTTGTTGACATTCTTGAAGTGATGGGTCTTGAAGACCCACGTACGGCTGGTTGGCGTAAAAAGCTAACTATGCGGTTGTACTAATTCTGATCGCATCATGAATTCAGCTTCGTCCGCTTTTGCTATCCAACGTTCAATGGTTGAGGCTGAACAAGAGTTTGACCTCATCATTATTGGCGGTGGAATTACTGGCATATCGGTTGCTCGAGAGGCTGCGTCACGAGGACTCAAAACAGTTTTGCTCGAGCGAGGCGATTTTGGTTCGGGTACGAGCGCTGCGACGACGAAATACATTCACGGCGGAATTCGGTATCTCGAGCAATACGACGTCGCCGTCGTGCGTGAGAGTTTGCGCGAGCGTCGTATCTTGGCTCTTGGTGCACCGCATCTTGTTGAACAGACCCGCTTCATCATGCCGGCCTGGCGTTGGAGCAAACCTCCAACCGCATTAATTGGTGCTGGCGTTTTGTTGTACGACACTTTGGCGTTTGATCGGAACTTGCGAGCCCCAGACAGTTTGCGTATTCCTCACCCACGATGGTTGAGTCGCTCGAAGTTGCTAGCGGCGGTGCCGTGGCTCGACCAAAGCGGTTTGCAAGGTGGCTTTGCTTACCACGACACATTGAACGTTCATCCAGAGCGTTTGTTGTTGGCATATGCGAAGTCGGCGACTGCTGCCGGAGCCGTTTTGTTGAATCACACGCGCGTCAATAGTTTTGTCTCAACTTCATCGGAGCGTTTACACATTGAGGGAGTTCGGGCAACCGATGTACTTTCTGGTCAAGAAATGGTGATTCGGGGCAAGGTAGTCGTGAATGCTGCTGGTCCGTGGATTGACAAAGTTTTGGCAACGCTCGGCAAGGGCACGGGCGTCGGTGTCGATCGTTCAAAAGGCGTGCATGTTCTGACTCGTCCGCTGGGCGGTCCTGGTCGAGTCACTGACGCCGTTTTTGCTCGTGCGCAATCGGGTCGACATGTCATTGTTTCGCCTTGGATGGGTAAGTCGTTTATTGGTCCAACTGATACGCCAATCGAGAGCGACGAAACAGGAGTCGTCGTCGATCCTGATGACGTGACGCTCATTCTCGACACCGTGAACTCGACGATGGCGGATTCAGAACCGAAATTGACAACCGATGATGTTGAAATGACTACGGTTGGCGTCCGTCCTTTAATTCGCGAGACGGCCAATGATGATGACACTCAAGACGCCGGAACGTACTCGGCAAGTCGGGCCCACGAGTTGTATCACCATGCCGATCATGGGGTTGACAACCTGTGGTCAATCGGCGGTGGCAAGTGGACGACAGGTCGTGCCACTGCCGAAGAGATGGTCGATGAGCTGTTGAAGAATGAGTTAAAGATGGTTCGATCGCGAACTTTTGATTCTCGAAGTTCTGCTGCAGG
>JBIIMF010000103.1:0-4274 GCA_044338135.1 Ilumatobacteraceae bacterium
GCTGCGGTCAGTGTGGCGATGAGTGAAATACCGTCGGCACCTACCGTGACGCTGCCTATAGGTGCGGGTCGACCTTCACATACTGCCTGCATAACGGCGTTATTTGGGACGGCTGCGCTAAAAACGGCTACGATCTGGATGGGCGAGGTCGCCACTTTTTCGCTGTCGGCCGGGCTCGACGACACCAGTGTGGTTTCGGCCTGAGCTGGCTGGGCTCCGAGCAACAGACCAGCGCTGAGAGCGACAAAGAGACCCAACACAGCAGCTCGTAACGATCGACGAGCGCGCATTCTGGGTGGGGTGGCGGTGGGCAAAGACATGATCACCCATAACGGTAGTTCTCCGCGACCCACTGAATATGGGCACTCACCGAAACAACACGGGTATCGCGAACTTCGGAAGTCAAAGCATTGTTCACAACACCTCACCACTACAGTCTCAAGCGATGGCTGTTCAATCTCTCTACCGCCGGTATCGGCCGCAACGCTTCTCTGAACTCAAAGGTCAAGAGCATGTTGTGCGCGCCCTCAAGAACGCTGTCGCCAATTCACGTGAAGGCCATGCGTATTTGTTCTCTGGACCGCGAGGTACGGGCAAGACCACAACCGCACGAATTTTGGCCAAAGTTCTCAACTGTGAAAATCCACTCGAGGGTGAACCGTGTTGTGAATGTGGTTCGTGTTTGGCAGTACAAGAGGGCAACAGTTTTGATGTCATCGAACTTGACGCTGCAAGCAACAACGGTGTTGAAGACATTCGTGAAATCATTGCCGCGGCATCACTTGGTTCGCCAGGGCGACACAAGGTTTACATCCTTGACGAAGTGCACATGTTGTCTAAGGGCGCTTCAGCGGCGTTGCTGAAAACTCTTGAAGAACCGCCCTCACATGTTGTTTTCGTTTTGGCGACAACCGACCCTGAAAAAGTTGCCGAAACAATTCGTAGTCGTACTCAACATCTGCAATTCCATTTGTTGCCAGTTGACGAACTTGAAGCACACGTACGTTGGGTTGCGTCTGATGCTGGCATTGATATCAGTGATGCATCAATCAACGCAGTTCTTCGTCAAGGTGGAGGATCTGCACGTGACACGTTGTCGGCTCTTGAACTTGCGGCTGCAACGGGTGGAATGGTCGACGAAGTTACGCCTGTTGATGAATTTGTTGATGCACTCATTGAATACGACGCCGGCCGTTTGTTGGCCGCAGTTGCGCATACTGTCAACTTTGGTCGTGACCCACGCACCATCGTGAATGATCTTGTACGACACATGCGTGATGCGTTCCTGACGCAAATGGCGCCCGAGCTGGTGCAACTACCCGAAGATCGCTCCGCCGAAGTTGCAGCACAAGCAGGTCGACTTGGCACACCACGCATTGTTAAAGTTATTGAGACCTTGGGTCTGGCAATTAATGACATGCGCAACGCTCCCGATTCGCGCGTTGTCCTTGAAGTTGCCTTGGTGCGCCTCGTACATCGCGAATTGCAAATGGGAATTGAATCATTGTTGGCCCGTGTTGAAAGACTCGAAAAAGAACTGGAAAATCGGCCGCAAATCGCCCCTGCGCCTGTGAATCCTTCAACTGGGCGTGCAGTGTTGGGCGGCCGAGTTGCGCAAGATCCAAGTGCACCGATTGCACGACCCGAACCATCTTCGGCAGTGTCAGCCGAGGCACCCAGTACAAAATCTGAGACGCCAAGTTCAAGGAGCAGCGCATCGCCCGAACCAACTCCAGTTGCTGCGGCTTCAACAAACGCAATGTCAATCGCGGCAGTTGTTGAAAAATGGAATGACGGTGTGATTGGTGAATTGAAGGGCATGCGTCGTGCCGTTGCACAAATGGCCAAGCCTGCTGAACGCGACGGTCAATTGATTTTGATGGTGGACAACGAACCATCCGCAAAACGCGTGAACGAATATATGTCCGATCTCTCCGCAGTCATTTTTAAGGTTGCTGGCGGCAAGTGCCCGATCGTGGTTGAAACTCGTTCAGAAGAACCGCGTGCACCTAAGGCGAAGGTTGTTGAAGAAGTTCCCGAAGAAGAGTTCATTGATATTGAAGAGATCAAGGAACTACCGACAGTCTCGAACAGAGCGACCGAAACAAATTTGGCCGACCTTTTTCCTGGTTCAGAAATTCTCACCGAGGATCAGTAAAGAGTGGCTGCTTCGTACACCATTCCTGTTCAAACCTTGATCGATCAACTTGGTCGCATGCCCGGCATCGGACCCAAGTCGGCTCAACGTATTGCGTTTCATCTTCTGAAGCTTCCCGATGAAGATGTTGATCGTTTGGCATCGGCCATTACCGACGCCAAAGCCCGAGTGCGATTTTGCGCACGTTGCTTCAACTTTGCCGAAGACGAACTGTGTCCGATTTGTGCCGACCCTCGTCGCGATCCGTCGGTGTTGTGTGTGGTTGAAGAAAGTCGCGACATCATTGCACTTGAACGCACCGGAGAATTTCGTGGTCGCTATCACGTGCTACTCGGCGTCATGAATCCGATTGACGGCGTTGGACCCGATCAGTTGAAGATTCGCGAACTCGTCATGCGTTTGTCGAATGAAGAGATCACCGAGATCATCGTGTGTACGAACCCCAATACCGAAGGTGAAGTGACGGCGTCATATCTCAGTCGAATTTTGAAGCCATTCAATATCCGCATCACGCGACCGGCTTCGGGACTGCCCGTGGGTGGCGATCTTGAGTATGCCGACGAACTCACGTTGGGCCGAGCCATTAACGGCCGCCGCGTCATCGAAGACTAAAAACCGAAGCCCAGACGCGACCATCCTGAGAAACGACCAGGGCACCAGTTCTGCAAAAGGTGCGGGCGGAAAAAGACCTGTTGCAGGACCGGTGCCCTGATATGACAGTTATGTTACAAATATGACGCAATCATGTCAAGTATTGGGTTGTGGGTTACCGTCGTTTCTATGGCAAAACCCGGAAAAGTCACGATTTACCACAATCAGCATTGAAACAGCAGTGTCAGTGCCGTGAGCATTGCTGAGGAATTAGGCGTCAACGCCGACATCGTTTTGTACATCAAGAACCCACCCGATGAAGCCACATTGCGCGACATCATCTCGAAGCTCGAAGATCCCGTGACCAGCTTGGTGCGGCGAGACAGCATGTGGAAGAAACTCGGCCTCGAAGAAAAAGATGCCCAGACCGCCGATCAGGTGGTGAAGTTGTTGGTCAAGCACAAGCAGCTTTTGCAGCGACCGATTGTGGTCACCGCGAAGAAGGCCATTGTCGGCCGACCCAAAGAAAGAATCCGCGAACTACTTTCCTAACCTCGTGATTCTGGTGTCATTTCATTCGGCAATAGCAAACAAAACGACACCAGAATGACAACGAAATGTGAGGATCAGACGGTGCGGACGATGATGGCGTCGCCTTGACCGCCACCACCACACAATGCTGCAGCACCAACGCCGCCACCACGACGACGAAGTTCGTGCAAGATGGTCAACGCAACGCGGTTACCGCTCATGCCGATCGGGTGACCAAGTGCAATTGCTCCACCGTTGACGTTCACGATGTCGTCGCTGATTCCGAGATCGGCCATTGATGCAATGCCAACAGTGGCGAATGCTTCGTTGAGTTCGAACAAGTTGATGTCGCTGACCTTCATGCCGACCTTGTTGAGTGCCTTCAAGATGGCGCGGCTTGGCTGAGTCAACAACGATGCATTGTCGGGACCGGCAACCATGCCGTAGCTCACGACCTGGCCGAGAGCCTTGATGCCGCGGTCCTTGACAAAACGCTCGGACATCATGACAACTGCCGAACCGCCGTCGCTCAATTGCGAAGCATTTGCTGCAGTAATCGTGCCGTCTTTGTCGAATGCGGGCTTGAGGCCACCGAGGCTTTCCATAGTGGTTTCGGCGCGCACACCTTCGTCATTGGCGATGACCAACGGGTCACCCTTGCGCTGCGGAATCGAGATGCTGACGATTTCATCGGCCAAACGACCAGCGGCGATTGCAGCAGCGGCGCGTTGGTTGCTCTTCATCGCAAGATCGTCTTGCTGCTGACGGCTGATGTTGCCAGCGGTGTAACGCTCGGTACCAAGACCCATGAGGCATGAGTCGAATGAACACCACAAACCATCGGCGATGATGGCGTCTTTGAGTTCGGTGTTTCCGTAACGGAAACCACCACGTGCGCCCGATGCGATGTAGGGAGCATTGGTCATTGACTCCATGCCACCAGCGATCACGATGTCGGCATCGCCGGCTTGGATCATTTGGTCAGCGAGGTAGA
>JBIIMF010000028.1:0-14535 GCA_044338135.1 Ilumatobacteraceae bacterium
AGAAAGAAATGCGACCTTCTTGAGCCTCGTCGGTCATATATGCCAACCGAGTCGCTTCACCGGCAAATACTTGTTGCCCCACTAGGCCGTCGTCAATGAGGTTGAAAGAAAACTTCAACATCCGTTGCGCAGTGGGGCTCTTGCCGTTGATTTCTTTGGCCCACTGAAGTGCTGTGGCTTCAAGTTCGGCGTGTGGAACAACGGCATTCACCATGCCCATACGTTGAGCATCTTCGGCGCTGTACTCGCGACCTAAGAAGAAGATTTCGCGGGCGAACTTTTGCCCAACTTGTCGCGCAAGATAGGCCGAACCGAAGCCACCGTCAAAGCTTGCGACATCGGCATCGGTTTGTTTGAAGCGAGCGTGCTCTTGGCTCGCAATTGTGAGATCGCTCACCACATGCAAACTATGTCCTCCACCAGCTGCCCAGCCGGGAACGACACAGATCACTATTTTGGGCATAAAGCGAATGAGTCGTTGGACTTCGAGAATGTGCAAGCGACCGCTCTTGCCCGGATTGATTGTTTCGGCAGTTTCGCCCTCGGCGTAGCGATAACCATCGCGACCACGAATACGTTGGTCGCCGCCACTACAAAACGCCCAGCCGCCATCTTTTGCTGATGGACCATTGCCCGTCAGTAGAACGCAGCCTACGTCGGTGCTTTGGCGAGCATGTTCAAGAGCTGTGAAAAGTTCATCAACAGTGTGAGGGCGAAACGCATTGCGAATCTCCGGACGGTTGAAAGCGACTCGCACCGTGCCATGTTCAACAGCTCGGTGGTACGTGATGTCAGTGAAATTGAAGCCGGGGACGACCCGCCAGGCCCTTGGATCAAAAATGTCAGAAACTTTGCTATCGCTCACGGGTTTATTCTCTCAGACCAAAAGGTAAAAACACCCTTTTGTCACTGTTGCCCCAAAAGGATGTGAAGTTGGAGAGGCTGCCAACACTTTGTCCTGCTCAATGGGTACTTTGATGCGATGTCCATGTTGCGCCATAATCGAGTCGCTGCCGGATCATTAGTCCTGCTTCTGACCGCTTCAGCATGTGCCTCGGATTCGGCGCAAGGGGCGACCGATTTATCGTCCGTTCCGGTTGTTGAATCGACCACAACTTCGACGACCGTGCCCCCAACGACAACGACGACAATTGTTCCGACGACGACCGTGCCCCCAACAACGACAACAACGACTCTCCCTGAGGTCACTTCTCTCGCTGCACCGCTCGTCGCGGTTGGGCAGAAGGACGGTTTTGAAACGGCGCGCATTCAAGAACGCTTACTCGAACTTGGTTTCTGGCTCATGCTTGTTGATGGGGATTATGGAACCACTACCAAGCAGGCGGTCATGGCATTTCAGAAATACATGGGCCTTGAAGCAACTGCGAAGGTTGATCAAGTGACAGCTGATGCTTTAACGCTTTCGACGACCCGAGCGGTTGGTCAGTCGAATGAACCTGGCACTTTGGTTGAAGTTGACAAAGACAAGCAAGTGCTCTTCATCATGAACGCCGGCAAACTTTTGTGGGCGCTAAATATCTCGACAGGAGACGGTCAATACTTTCTTGAGATCAATCAAAAAGACTTAGTGACGTGGGAAACCGGTCGCTCGCTGACCCCATCTGGTCGCTACAAAATTAATCGTGAGAAGTCTGACGGCTGGTGGGATGGCGATCTTGGTCAGATTTATCGGCCGAAGTATTTCAATGGTGGAGTCGCGATTCACGGATCGAAGAAGATTCCGAATTATCCCGCTTCCCACGGTTGCGTACGGGTCAGTACTTCAGCAATGGACATGATTTGGGCATCGGGTTTAATTCCAAAGAAGACGCCGGTGTGGGTGTACGGGAATGACATCGAGGCTGAGGGCGAACCTCCGGTGATACCGACGACAACTACAACTACAACAACCCTGCCGGTTGACCCAAACCTCACAACGACGATCGCCCCTGCCTGAGTCAGCGCGGTGTGAGTAACAAGTCTTCAATTCGCGAGAGCGAACCCCACGCATTGACTAATTGATCGGCAGTAGTAGTGACCGCTTCATGAGATTGTTTGTCAATGACTGAAATCTCATAGCCCAGATCTTCTACCCAAACGAGTGCTTCTCGTGGGTCAATGTTGGATACGCGCCGAACCATTTCGCAACTGAACTCCATGATGATTGAAGGTCGATCACGTTCAATTGTTTGTAGGCCAGATTTCAATACCGAGACTTCAGCCCCTTCAACATCAATTTTGATAACCGTTGTTCCTTGCGGCGCGATGTCATCTAGGCGTCGAATCGGAACGATAAATCCGAATCCTTGGATGAGTGTTTCGCTGTTGAATGGAAGTGCGCCGCCGTTAGAACCGATATGTGTTCCGAACCAAGTCCAATCGCCCGAATCTGAAAGTGCGCTTGGAATCAGCGTGACGTTGTGAAAATGATTCTTTTGAATTGTGAGTAGTAAGAGGCGGCAGTTCTCGGTGTTGGGTTCGACAGCGATCACATGACCCGCACTGCCGACAAGTTGTGCGGCCCGAGCAACGTGAATACCAATGTTGGCGCCGACGTCAATAAAGGTGTCCCCAGGATTCAAGAGTCTGTGCAAGGTGCGAGACACGTGAGGTTCGTATCCTGCCGCGACCTGCGGTGAGACCGAACCCTCCGACCCATCGGTGGCAATATGCAGTCCATCAACTTCATGCCATTCAAGATCGGTTGGGCCGAAATGCGACACAATGCGGGACGGCAGGATTTGTTGATCTGTCTGCAAAATGAGTGACCGCAGTGGATCGCGGCCAGACGCAATCGCCTGTTTGGCAATGTGGTGAAGTACGTGATTTTGTTCGGGAGTTACTTCGCCAAACACAAGCGAAATCATGCTATTGATCGTTGGTTGTTCGCTTCGCTTGCGTTTAAACACAGAAATAACCGTACTCGTCGTACGCGACTTTGCTTGGTGTTCAGTCAACTACGACCGCAAACTTGGCAGAATGTGGATGTGGCTCATCAATCTCAACCAACCCTCGGCGCTCGACTCTTGGCCGAAGGCGTTGGCACGGCCTTCTTGGTCGCCGTTGTGGTCGGATCGGGCATCATGGCGCAACGCCTTTCTCCCAATGATGCCGGGTTGCAGTTACTTGAAAATGCTGCAGCGACAACCGGAGGACTGATTGCCCTGATTTTGGCACTCGGTCCAGTTTCGGGCGCTCATTTCAACCCAGTTGTTTCATTAGTAACGCGGCTATTTGGGGGATTGACGAATAAGGAATTGGCGCTTTACTCAACCGTGCAAATTGTTGGTGGTTGTATCGGAGCGATGATTGCCAACATCATGTTTGAACTTGATGCCGTGAACTGGTCGACTAAAGATCGTTCGTCGGGAGCCCTGTGGTTCTCGGAGATGATTGCGACGATCGGATTAATCGTCGTCATCTTTTGTATTGTCCGGAGCGGCCGAGCGTCGGCAGTTCCCTACGCAGTCGGTGTCTGGATCGGTGCGGCATATTGGTTCACGTCATCGACGAGTTTTGCTAATCCGGCAGTTAATTTTGCTCGTTCAATGTCGGACTCATTTGCGGGAATCAAGCCATCATCAATTCCTGGATTTCTCATTGCTCAATTGGTTGGCGGCCTAGTGGCATTCGTCTTGGTGAAAATGTTGTATCCAATTGCAAAAGACGAGAAATAGTCAAACAAAGTTTGTTTTGGATCTCATTCAAACCTTGGCCGTTTGATTTAGAGCTTTCCTGCAGCCATTAAATCGATGGCACGTCGGCAGGTGCGATTGAATGCATCAACAGCCATGTGTAAATGCTCATCTGGGGTGTCTTCTTCTTTGGTGTGGCTTAAGCCAGCGATTGATGACGAGAAAATCATGACTGTCGGAATACTGCGAGCCATTTCACTGGCATCGTGAAGCGCTCCACTCGGCAATTCAACGTCGTGACCTTCGACTTCGCGAACACTCGTGCGCGCCGCATCGAGAAGCGCGGGGTGAAACGGCATCGGGGGGATACGAAAGATGTGTTCGAACTCAACCGTGCATCCTTCGGATTCAGCTGCAGCGTGAGCTGCGGCGATGCTTTCTGAATACATCGCTGCTAATTCGCCGGCATCAATATGGCGCATGTCAAGGGTGATTGTGGTTTCGCCAGCGACTGCAGTAACAACGCCAGGTTTGCAGGCGACGGCGCCAACTGTCGTGACGCCATCGTGGTTTTCTCCGATATCGGCCACTGCTAATGCGAATCGGGCGGCAGCTCGAAAACTGTCGCGACGCATGGGCATGGGCATTGTTCCGGCGTGCGCGGCCTGACCCTTGAAAATGAGTCGCTCACGTTCAATGCCTTTAGTGCCGGTGACTGTGCAAATGCCCAAATTCATTGATTCCAGAATCGGTCCTTGTTCAATGTGGACTTCGACGTAAGCCTTGGCATCAGCAACTCGAGTTTGGGCGCCGTCCATATTGTCGATATCAACGCCATGTTGCGGCAGGACATCAATCAATTTGTTGCCCTCTTTATCGGAGAGTCCACGCATGATGTCAACATCAACTGTGCCCATGACTGCCGCTGAGCCAAAGAGTGAACGGCTAAAACGAGCACCTTCTTCATCGGCCCAATCAACGAGGGCGACGGTGACCGGCGGAGTGCCCTCCGCGGCGAGTGATCGAAGTAATTCAAGGCCCGCCATAACACCAAGTGCTCCGTCAAGCCATCCGCCTTTGGGCACGCTGTCAAGGTGGCTGCCAACAACCAAGGTGTCTTTGGATGTGCCGCGTAGATATGCCCAGAGGTTGCCCGCTTCGTCGACCTCGACGTCAACAGGCAGGCCACTCAGCTCTTCGCGTAGCAGATTGCGCGCATTGACCCATTCAGGGGTCCAGCAGAGGCGTCGTGAGCCTTCCGGGCCACCAGTACGGGACGCCAATTCGCGTAAGTCGGCGACCACACGCTGGGGGCTGAAGGTTCCGGTATCAATTGCGGTGTTACTTGACATGCCATAACGGTACCGTGGCAGCCGTGACTGATCACATTCTTATCAATGGGCTTCGAGTCGTCAGCGTGATTGGCGTTCTTGATCATGAGCGTGAGTCGGCCCAACCGCTGCAAATTGATGCCGATATTCATGTTGATTTACGAGAGGCTGGGCAAAGCGACGATCTCACTCAGACCGTGCATTATGGCGAAGTCTGCATGCAACTCGCGGCAGTTGCACGCGCCACATCTGATCAATTGCTTGAGCGTCTGGCTCAACGTATGGCCGATGTTGTGTTGTCATTCCCGCATGTTTTGGCAGTTGACCTAACCCTCACCAAACTTCGACCACCAGTGCCCGAAGACGTGCAATCATCAGCCGTGCGAATTCATCGCGTTGCAATTGGCACCAACGAGTAAAAAGTGCACGAAGCGATTATTGCTCTAGGAAGTAATTTGGGAGATCGAGTTCAATCGTTGAATTTTGCCGTTGAACAACTTGGTGACCGTGTGCTGAAACAATCTCAGGTTTTTGAGACTGACCCAGTCGGTGGCCCAGAAAATCAAGGGGCATATCTCAACATGGTGGTGACACTAGAAACCGATCTCGATCCCTATGCGTTGATGCGTTGGTTACATCGCATTGAAGCCGAAGCAGGAAGAGTGCGGGAGATTCACTGGGGTCCACGCACGCTCGATTTAGATTTGCTTTTTTACGATGATGTGTCAATCGCCGGCGGCGAGTTAACCGTGCCACATCCGAGATACGCCGAAAGGCGTTTTGTCTTGGCGCCGCTGCAAGAAGTTGCTCCCGAGAGATGTCCGAAGAATTGGGAAAGCCTTCTTCCACATGACGCGGTTTATCCTCGCGGTCTGCTCGAAGACCTCGGCTAGAAACTACAAACCAAGCTGTCGTTCGACGCGACGAATTTTCTCGGGGTAATGCCCGCGGCCGTATTCGGGTTGTTGGCGCAAAACGATTTCAAGAAGTTCGTCGTGTTGTGCAGTTTCTTTCCACGGCAACGCGATGTACAACGGCAAGTTGAAAATGCGTAATCGATCCAGATTTGAGTACACGCGCTTTTGATAGATGTAGCGCTCTTCCCAGGGCCAGTTAGAAGGAGCAAAGCCGGTGCCGGGATCAAGAATGCAAAGTCGGCGAAGACCGAAGCGGTCGGCAACTTTCAATTGTGCTTCAAAGAAATCAAGCATGACTTGTATCGGGTCAGCCTTGACTAATTCCATTTCTCGCGGGTTAGGTCCAGACAAAAATGGCAAAACAATCGGTGCTTGAAAGTCGGCGGCAACTTGCCACATCTCGTCATTCTGCATTCCGTCGGCGGCGTTGATCACAGTCGCGCCGTGTTCTAGTGCGAGGCGCGTGACCTGCGGTTTCCACGAATCGATACTGAGGGGCACATTGAACTGCGCGAGAGTCTCGACAATTTCTTTCAACCGGTCCCATTCTTCTTGCCACGGAATGACTGAGGCGTTGTCTGTCGACCCCTGGCCGCCCAGATCGATGCCGTTACACCCGTGATTCAGCAGATATTCACCCCTACGTTTGGCAGAAGTGGCATCAGTTGCGATTGAATCAAGGTTTAATGAGTCAGGTGAAGCGTTCACCACGCCGTACAAGAACATGTTCCGCAGGCTACGGGATGGAGTTGACATGAGCGCAGTCAAGACATTCGATCCAACGGGATGGGACTTGGCTTACGCTTTGAGCCTGAAGGGCACCCGCACCATTTCAGTGTGCATCCCTTGTCGTAACGAAGCCCAAACGGTCGGCGACCTCATCCGAATGATTGAACCGACGCTCGTTGGCACATTGGTTGATGAACTGATTGTGCTCGACGATGATTCAACAGATGGCACCGGTGAAATTGCTGCTGAGGCCGGAGCAACTGTGGTGCCGGTTGACTTTGTGCATTTCTTTCACGGAGCCGCACGCGGAAAAGGGAATGCTCTGTGGGCGAGCTTGTTGGCGAGTGCTGGTGACATCGTGGTGTGGATTGACGGCGATATCACGAGCTTCACGACCGATTGGATCGTTCGGCTCGTCACTCCATTGCTCATCGATGACGAACTCGGATTAGTGAAGGCAAATTACGAACGGCCGTCGCACTTAGGCGGCGGTGGACGAACGACCGAACTCGTCGCTCGACCTTTGTTGTCGATGTACTTCCCAGAGATTGCCGATTTGCAACAACCACTTGCTGGTGAATTTGCCGGACGACGAAGCATGCTTGAAGCGATTCCTTTCGCAACTGGTTGGGGCGTTGAGATCGGCATGTTGATCGACATGGCCGAAAAGTTTGGCATTCACAGCCTCGGACAAGTTGATCTTGGTGTGCGCTTACATCGACATCACAAGTTAGAAACGTTGGCGATTCAAGCGGCCGAGGTTGCCGCAACATTGCTCTTGCGTACTCCGAACCCACCTTCGTTTGCCGAAGAGGTGCCAATGTTGCATCGCAAAGAACTTGGTCCATTGCAACTCAATATCGGTGAGCGACCGCCAGTAAATTCGCTTCCGAAAATGGCTCAGTTACCCACTTCAGATCGCAAATAACGCAAGAAAACAAATCCTGAGTCTTGGCATACGTGGGCGAGAGTCCACGACGTGTTGTCAAGCCATTCGCCTTCAAAAATTCGAGGGGTCGTTCCGCCCACAAACATTGGCGCAATCGTGAGACAAATTTCGTCGATCAAATTGGCACGCAACATTTGATTGTTCAGATTCGAGCCACCCTCAAGAACGCAAATGTTTCCTGGCAGGTTTTGTACGATGTTGCGAACATCACCCGTGACGATTTGGGTATTGCCAGCATCTAGGAGCGCCTGAGTATTTGTTCCCAAATTGCCGGTGTTCGACAGCACGACGAGTTGTTGGTGCGCGGGCAGTGGCGAGTACGAATCTTGGCGAATGGTTTGGGCTCCGACGAGAACGCAGTCGGCTGAGCGATGCAGATGTAGAAAGACTTCGCGATCAGCTGGTCCGCCCAACTTTGCCGAGTTGCCATCAATCGCTGTGGCGCCGTCGGCTGTGCTGATCATCGACAGGACAACCCATGGTCGGTCCCCGAGATGATCGCCATGACCTTTGCTACGGCGGGTGCGATGGGCACCGTCGTAAGCCTGGGCGACCGAGATTTCTTGAGGTCGCGGAAAGAGCATCTGCACGCCCTCTGTCTAGCGGAAGTTTTGGTCATTAATTGGCAAAATTTCCTGGCGCAGAGTTTCTGACACCCCGTCAGAAGAGGGGTAGGGTGACATCATGTATCTCGCCGAAACCCCCGAACAGCAGGCACTACGTAAAGAACTCCGTGAGTATTTCGCGGCCATGCTGACCCCAGAAGTACGCGCCGAATTGGGCGAATCTGGTGAGGGAAAGCCATTGTTCCGCGAACTCGTACGCAAGCTTGGCGCCGATGGTTGGTTGGGTCTGGGCTGGCCAAAAGAATTTGGTGGCCAGGGACGTCCCGCGACCGATCAGTTCATCATGTTCGATGAAATCCAGCGGGCACATGCGCCGTTTCCATTCGTCACTGTGAACACAGTCGGTCCAGCCATCATGGCGCACGGAACCCAAGCGCAAAAAGATCAGTACCTCACCGGAATTTTGCAGGGTGAAATCAACTTCGCCATTGGGTACACCGAACCCGAAGCCGGAACCGACCTCGCCAGTTTGAAGTGCTCGGCAGTTCTTGACGGCGACGAATGGGTCATTAACGGCAACAAGGTCTACACATCAGGCGCCAACCAGTCTGACTACGTTTGGTTGGCTTGCCGCACCGACACCGAAGCTCCTAAGCACCAAGGCATCACCTTGATCATTGTTCCGACAAACACCCCTGGCTTTGAATGGACCCCCATTGTCACCGTCGGTGGAGTCATGACAACTGCGACCTATTACACCGATGTGCGCGTTCCGAAGGAAAACGTCATTGGCGAAATCAATGGTGGATGGAAGCTCATCACCATGCAGCTCAACCACGAGCGTGTTGGTCTGGCAGCACTCTCGGGCTTGACCGAACGTTTGCTTGATGACGTCACCACGTGGTGTCGCGTGACCCCCAGCGGAACTGGCAACGATCAAAAGATGATCGATGTTCCGTGGGTGCAAGCCGATCTTGCGAAGAGTCATGCGCTTCTTGACGCCATTCGTTTGATGACCTGGAAGTTGGCAAAAGCTGTTTCTGATAACACACTCGGACCGGCTGAGGCATCGGGCGTCAAAGTGTTCGGCACTGAGAAGGCCGTTGAGGTCTATCGCACTCTGCAAGGAATTCTTGGCCCGGTCTCTCACCTACGCGAAGGCTCAGACGGAGCAGTCATTCACGGTGAAGTTGAACGTGCTGCTCGTGCTGCACAGATCAACACCTTTGGTGGCGGCGTGAATGAGATTCAGCGCGAATTGGTTGCAACAGCCGGTTTAGGACTCGTGCGCTCAACTCGATAAATGCGATTCAGCTGAGGCGTTGAATGATGGTGCCGGTCGATACCGCGCCACCGCAACACATGGTGATCAAAGCGAATTCTTTGTCGGAACGCTCGAGTTCGTGCAACGCAGTTGTGATGAGGCGACTTCCGGTTGAACCAACCGGGTGACCAAGAGCGATGGCTCCACCGTTCACATTGACCTTCGACATCAAATCGTCACGGCTGACGCCATGAACCTGTGCCCAACTGAGAACGACACTGGCGAATGCTTCATTGATTTCAACGATGTCAATATCTTTCATCGTCATGCCGGCATCTTTGAGAACTTTTTCAGTTGCTTGAACCGGACCGTCAAGGTGGTAGAAAGGCTCGGCGCCAACGAGGCACTGTGAGACGATGCGCGCGCGGGCTTTGAGACCTTCGCCCTTGGCGCGGTCGGCATCCATCCAGAGGACGGCGGCAGCGCCATCACTGATTTGGCTGCTGTTGCCGGCCGTGTGGCGTCCGCCAGGCATGACTGGATTCAAACTGGCCAACTTTTCAGCAGTGGTTTCACGAAGTCCACCGTCGCGAGCAACGACGGTTGTCTTGCCTTCAGAATCGGTCACTTCGATCGGAATGATCTCTCGCTCAAAGCGACCTTCTTCGGTGGCACGAATAGCCTTTTGTTGCGAAATGAGCCCGAGGTAATCGACGTCTTCGCGCGTGATTCCACGACGGTCGGCGATGCGTTCGGCAGCGCCAAACTGGTCGGGCATATCAAGGGCGAAATCGGCGGGCTTGGAACTTCCATTGACAAAAGTGACATCAGCACCTTCACCGAGTCGTGGAACGTTTGCGCCCAGCCACACTTTGCTCATGTGCTCGACTCCGCAGGCCATGCCAGAGTCAATGACGTCTGCATGAATCATGTTGTGAATCATGTGGTTGGCTTGCTGACTTGATCCACACTGACAGTCGATGGTTGTTGCCGCGACCTGCCACGGGAGTCCTTCATTGAGCCAAGCCGTCCGCGATACGTTGCTCGCCTGTTCGCCGGCTTGAGTGACACAGCCACCGATGATTTGGCCGAGTGAGATGGGGTCAAGGCCGGCTCGTTGCAATACTCCGTTTTGTACGGCGCCGAGCAACTTGACGGCGTGAAGGTCGGCGAATGCGCCGTTGCGCTTTCCGATTGCTGAGCGACCTGCTTCGATGATGACGGGATTAGCCATGATGGGACTCCTTGTATAGATATTTCGTCGAGAAAATTGCTGGAACTACTGATTAGCGAGCGTGCAGATAAACGGGAAGTGTTTTGATTCCGTGAATGAAACTTGAGCGCAACTTACGAACTTCGCCGGTGAGTTCAATGCGATCAATGCGCTTGGCCATTTCTTCAAACAAGATGCGCATTTCGAGCCGAGCCAAGTTTGCGCCGAGGCAGAAGTGGGGGCCGCCGCCGCCAAAGGTGACGTGAGGATTGGGATTGCGGGTGATGTCAAACTTGAACGGATCTTTGAAGACTGCGCCATCACGGTTGGCTGATGGGTAAAGCATCGCGACTGCTTCGCCTTCTTTAATCTGCACTCCGTGAAGTTCAACATCGCACACCGCAGTGCGGCGGAAGTTGTTCACGGGTGTTCCCCAACGAAGAATTTCTTCGACGGCAGTTGTGACCAAACTCGAATCGTTCTTTAACAGGTTCCACTGATCGGGATTTTCGATCATGGCGAGAACACCGTGACTGATTCCGTTACGGGTGGTCTCGTTGCCGGCAACTGCGAGCAGCAACATGAAGAGGTCGAATTCATGTTCGGTGAGAACATCTCCGTCGTGTTCGCTAATCAACGTCGTGATGATGTCATCTTTGGGTTCAAGCTTGCGTTGGGCAGCGATCTCATTGGAGTACATGTACAACTCACCGGCGGCAATTTGGGCGTCTTCTGGTGAACCGGCAAAATCGGGGTCGGTGGTGCCGATCATGGTGTTTGACCAATGGAAAACCTTGCGGCGGTCTTCAACCGGAATACCCACAAGTTCGGCAATCGCGATGAGGGGGAGTTCGGCTGACACCTTGTCGACGAAATCGAGATTCTTTTCTTGTAAGGCTTCTTCAATGAGCTGAATTGCTACTTCTCGGAAGTGCTCTTCGAGCATGCGCATTGCCTTGGGAGTGAAACCACGATTGACCAAGCTCTTCAAGCGAGTGTGCTCGGGTGGATCGAGATCAATCATCAAGCGGGCGAGGTCAAGGTCGGGTCGATCTTGATTCATCAACGAGCCTTTAGCGGCAGACGAATATGTCTGGAACTTACGGCTGACTTCAACAATGTCAGCATGACGAGTCAGTGCCCAGAACCATTCGGGGTATCCCTGCTCAATTCCACGGTGACGCGCGATTGGCGCCTCGTTGCGAAGACGAGTGAGCAACTCGTGTGGAGGACCGTTGCGATACGCCTCGTTCGAGATCACATCAAGTGACTCAAAACTCAGATCGGAATTTGTTTCCTGGCTCATCGGTCTACCCCCAAAATTAGCCCGCTTGTGGGCACACCCGTGCCAGCAGTCACGAGAACGTTTTCAACCTTATCTACCTGATTGACGCTTGTGCCACGGACCTGTCGAACTGCTTCGGCAATACCGTTCATGCCATGGATATAGGCCTCGCCAAGTTGGCCGCCGTGCGTATTGATCGGTAGCCGACCACCAATTTCGAGTGCGCCATCTTTGATGAAATCTTTCGCTTCACCGCGACCACAGAATCCGAACTCTTCGAGTTGCATCAAGACGTAGGGCGTGAAGTGGTCATACAAAATCGCCGTCTGAATATCGGCTGGTGTGAGACCAGACGTTGTCCAAAGTTCGTCGGCCACAACTTTCATTTCAGGAAGTTGAGCGATGTCATCTCGGAAGAATGATGTCATTGTCCACTGATCGACCCCAGCGCCTTGAGCGCCGGCAACGATGAGTGCCGGAGTATTGGGTAGGTCGCGAGCGCGTTCGGCGCTCGTGACGACTAATGCCTGTCCGCCATCGCTTTCTTGACAGCAGTCAAGTAGGTGCAACGGATCAACGATCCAACGACTGGCTTGATGGTCTTCGAGAGTGATGGGGTCGTTGTAAAACCACGCTGCAGGGTTGTTGGCAGCGTGTCGTCGACCAGCAACAGCAACGCGACCGAAGTCTTCGGACTTTGCGCCGTAGAGATGCATGTAACGACGCGCCACCATGGCAACCCAACTTGCAGGGGTGAGTTGACCGGCCGGTGTTGTCCACGAAAACTGGGCGCGCTCGGCGGTTGCGGCGTTGGGAAGGTCTTGTACACCAGCGCCGAACCGACGTCCACTACGTTCGTTGAAGGCGCGATAACACACGACGGCATCGGCGACTCCGGTTGCGACGGCCATTGCTGCCATCACGATGGTTCCACAAGCGGCGCCGCCGCCGTAATGAACACGGCTGAAATGGCGCAGGCTGCCGATTCCGACATGGCGGGCGATTTCGACGTCGGGGTTATTGTCAGTTGAATACGTGACCATGCCGTCGATGTCAGATGGCTTTAGCCCGGCATCGGCGATGGCGGCTGCAACTGCTTCGCTCGCCAAACTCATTTCGCTGCGACCAGATTCTTTTGAAAATTCTGTTGCACCAATTCCGACGATTGAGGCTTTGCCTCCGAGTCGATTTCCGGGACGATTAATACTCACGGCAAAACCACCTCGACGGTTGCATTCATGTGGTCACCCATTGAATTCGATCCCTTGACCGCGACAGTGATTGCCTTGGTGGCTTCGTCTTTTGCAGTGACAGAACCAGTGATCATCATGGTGTCGCCTGGGTAGTTGGGCGCACCAAGACGAACCTTGACCGAACGAATGAACGAGTTGGGTCCGACCCAATCGGTAACAAAGCGACCGACGAATGCATTTGATGTGAGGATATTCATAATGATGTCTTTCGAGCCACGTTCGGCGGCAATGGAAGGATCATGGTGAACGACTTGATAATCACGAGTTGCGATTGCAGTTGAGACAATGAGAGTGCGAGTAATCGGTAAGTCAAGAGGGGTGAGTTCATCACCTACGTTGACAGCCTTGAATTCGCGAGTTGCGGGAAGGGTCGTCATGTCACATCCGTTTCACGTACGGGCAATCAAATTGCCGAGTCGGGCAAGGTGTGAACTCGCTGATCCAAGAACACTTGCCAATTGAATTCCCCACAAGAAGTAACGGTGCACGGGGTAATCGACATCGGCGCCAATACCGCCGTGCAAGTGTTGTGAAGCGGTGACAACTTGTTGTGCACCTTCGCTGGCCCAATAAGCGGCAACTGCGACGTCGCGGCGTGCATCGAAACCCTCGGCGAGTCGCCAGGCGGCATTGAGCGCGGTGACGCGCATTGCCTCGGTCGTGATGTAACCGTCGGCTGCGCGTTGAGTTGTTGCCTGGAAAGCAGCGAGGGGTTTGCCGAATTGACGGCGTGACGACAGGTGAGTTGAAACATACGCCAGCGAACCTTCGGCGACACCAACTTGGATGGCAGCGAGTGCAGTGAGCGAGTGCTCAAAAATGGAACGCAATGCTTCGCGATTGTCAATATCGGTTCCGTGACCAAGAATGTCATTCAGAGCGATCGTGCAGTCAAAAGCGATGTGAGCCTGTGGTTCGTGATTCGTTGTCTTCACTTCGGTCTTTGTAATGCCGCTTGATGAAAGATCAACAATGGCTACGCCAACGTCATTGATTGAGTTGCCTGCAAATGTGATCGGCACTAAAACGAAGTTTGCATGTTGCGCAAATGGCACGGCTGGTTTGTATCCCGTCAACTTCACCGAGTCGCCGCTAATAGACGCGGTAACTGTTGGGCGCATCACATCATTTGCTCCCGATTCGGCGAGTGCAATTGTGACGATCGTTTCGCCAGTGGCGATACCTGGCAACAATTTGCTTTGCTGCTCGGGTGAACCGAAGTCGGTAACAGCAAGTGCGCTGACGCCAGTTGTCCAGAGTGGTACAGGAGCGACATAACGACCTTGGCCCATGAGTGCGAGCGAAAGTTCAACGCCACCAAAACCGCTTCCACCAAATTCTTCTGGTACGCACAGCGCTTGGATTCCGCTGTTGGCAAGTTGTTGCCACATAT
>JBIIMF010000105.1:0-4189 GCA_044338135.1 Ilumatobacteraceae bacterium
ATTGTGTATGGCGACATCGGCACTTCACCGCTCTACGCATTTCGCGAGGCATTTGAGCACCACCACCTTGACGCCACTAATGAGGTCAATGCCCTTGGCGTTGTCTCCATCGCTTTTTGGGCCCTGGTCATCATCATTTCGATCAAGTATCTCGCGATCATGATGCGCGCCGATAACCACGGCGAAGGTGGCATCTTGGCTCTCACCGCCATGATCATGCCCAAGGGCGCGGGCAGTCGAAAGATTTCATTCGCGGTTGCATTAGGAATTTTCGGAACAGCCCTGCTGTACGGAGATGGTTTAATCACCCCGGCGATTTCAGTTCTCAGCGCCGTTGAAGGGGCCAAAGAAGCAACAACAGCCTTAGACAGTTACATCATTCCCATTGCAGTCGCAATCTTGGCAGCTTTGTTCTTGGTGCAAAAGCGCGGAACTGGCGGCATTGGTCGCGTTTTTGGACCAATCATGGTTTTATGGTTCGCCACGTTGGCAGCTCTTGGTCTCAACCAAGTGATTCAGCGACCGAGCGTGCTCAAGGCAGTTAATCCCATCTACGCTTACGACTTTTTTGCGGCCTCACCAATGACTGCATTCTTGACTTTGGGTTCAATCTTTTTGGTCGTCACCGGTGGCGAAGCGCTCTACGCCGACATGGGCCACTTTGGCCGACGCCCCATCCAAGTTTCGTGGTACTTCTTCGTTCTGCCTGCTTTGCTCCTCAATTACTTTGGACAAGCTGCCCTCATCCTCGGAAATCCTGAAGCAGTCGAACGCCCCTTCTTCAAGTTGGCACCCGAGTGGGCAATTGTGCCCTTGGTCGTTCTCGCAACGATGGCCACTGTGATCGCGTCGCAGGCACTCATCTCTGGAGCGTTCTCGCTCACAGTTCAAGCCGTACAACTCGACTACCTACCGCGCGTCAAAATCAGCCACACATCATCTGCTCACCGTGGACAGGTATATGTGCCACTCGTGAACTGGATGCTGATGATTGGATGCATCGGCTTGGTCTTGACCTTCCAAACGTCAAAGAATCTCGCGGCCGCGTACGGAATTGCAGTGACATCAACTATGGCCATTACAACCATGTTGTTTTACATCTTGGCTGTCAATCGCTGGAATTGGTCAAAGTTCAAGGCACTTGCCGTCACTGTGCCATTACTCATCATCGACCTGGCATTCCTCGGTGCAAACATCCCCAAGATTCCGCACGGCGGATGGTTCCCCTTGGTGATCGCAATCGGGCTGCTTGTTCAAATGATGACGTGGCGCAAAGGACGTCAACTGGTTGCAGCGCGCATACATCGTGGCGAACGACCTATCGGTGAAGTTCTGGACGAGAACGCCAAAGTTGCCCGAGTTCCGGGCACCGCCGTTTTCATGTTTAAGGATCTCGGTAAAGCGCCCCCGGCACTAGTTAATAATCTCAAGCACAACAAAGTTCTTCATAAGTGCACACTGATCGTCGCAGTTGAAACTGCCGAAGTGCCACGTGTTGATGCATCCGAGCGAGCGGTTGTCACCAAGGTTGAACCTGGCGTCTTCCAGATTTTGCTCAAGTTCGGATTCACCGAAGAGCCGAACGTTGTTGAAGCTCTCTCGATGATCAACGAGCGCGGACTCGAATTCGATCTTGAGGACAGCACATTCTTCCTCGGCCATGAATCAATCATTGCGGGCAAGGTCCCTGGCATGCACCCATTGCTTGAACATCTTTTCGTGCTTCTTAACCGAGGCGCCGATAGTGCTGGGCGTTTCTTCAACCTGCCCAACGACAAGATTTTCGAAGTCGGATCGCACGTCGAAATCTAAATTTGGCCGATCGAGGTCGCAACTGTCACCTCTGAAAATCGCCATAAAAACGCTACGGTCAGGCGCTGCCTGAACATTCGTCGTAGCCTGATTACATGAGCACTCGAACTATTGCCATCACTGGAGCAAGCGGCCTGATCGGCACGGCCTTAACTCGTCATTTTGAGTCACGTGGTGATCGCGTTTTGAAGTTCACTCGAACCGGGCGATCATCAACGTCAACGATTGCCTGGAACCCTTCTGCCGGAACGATCGATGCCGCACAACTCAGTGGTGTTGACGCGGTGATTCATATGGCTGGCGCCGGTATCGGCGACAAGCGTTGGAGCAACGAATACAAGAAAGAAATTCTCGACAGTCGTGTCAAGGGAACGACATTGCTCGCACAAGCAATCGCCGAAACAAGCGATGGGCCCAAAGTATTTCTCTCCGGTTCAGCCATCGGCATCTACGGCGAGTCTTTGACAACTGAGTTCACTGAACAATCGCCGATCGGACATGGTTTCTTGGCCGATGTCTGCGCACAGTGGGAAGCAGCAACCGAATCAGCCTCACGCGCCGGTATTCGCGTTGCACATCTGCGCACCGGAATCGTGCTCAGCCCAGCAGGTGGCGCTCTCGCCAAACTTCTTCCCCTCTTCAAACTCGGTGCTGGCGGAAAGATGGGTTCGGGCAAACAATGGCAAAGTTGGATTTCAATTGACGATGAAGCCGCGGCGATTGACCACTTGATCACAGCCAACGTCACCGGTGCCGTCAATCTCACGGCACCTCAACCAGTCACTCAAGCCGAGTTCACCAAAATTCTTGCCAAGGTACTGCATCGCCCGTCGTTCATGCCTGTGCCGTCAATCGGACCCAAATTGCTCCTCGGCAGCGAACTCGCTAACGCTCTGTTGTTCACCGGCCAAAAAGTCATGCCAACGATTTTGCAATCATCGGGATTTTCCTTCACACATCCCGACCTTGAATCAGCATTACGTTCCTTGTTGAACAAGCCCAACTGATTCCTGCGAAAGAAAGTTCATGAGTTCTCAGCTGCCCGCCTCATGCGATGTCGTCATTGTTGGTGCAGGACTTGCTGGATTATCAGCAAGTCGGTTTTTGACCGCTGCGGGTTTAGACGTTCATGTTCTTGAAGCATCTGATGACGTCGGAGGTCGTGTTCGCACCGATCATATTGATGGCTTCACCCTTGACCGTGGATTCCAGATTCTGTTAACTGCATATCCAGAACTGGAGAAACAGTTTGATGTTGATGCACTGAACCTTCAGCCTTTTGATCCTGGAGCATTGGTCTGGATCAAGGGCAAGGGCAAAGTTTTCTCCGATCCGCTGCGCCGTCCGCAATCATTGTTTGCGACTACCACTGCACCAATCGGTTCGGTTGTCGACAAGTTACGCCTCGCCGCTTTACGACTCTCAGTTACTCGCGGCACTGGCGCTCCGTTACTTTCTGGCACCGACATCACGACGGCCAAAATGCTGAGGAGTCGTGGCTTTTCGCGAAAGATGATCCAGCGGTTTTTCACTCCCCTCGTCGGTGGAATTCAACTTGATCCACAACTCACCGCGTCACGACGCATGTTTGATGTGGTATTCCGCATGCTCAATCAAGGCGATGCAGTTGTGCCCGCAGCCGGAATGTCGGCGATCTCCAAACAACTCGCGAGCCACACGCCTATTGACAAAATCCATCTCAACGCTCGCGTCACAAATGTCACCCCACAATCGGTCACTACTGAATCGGGGCACAACATTTCAGCTCGGGCCGTCATCGTGGCCGTCGAAGGTCCTGCCGCTTCGACGCTGACCGGCATTCCCCCAGTGCAGTCACGTTCGGTGGGCTGTGTCTATTTCGCAGCCAAGTCATCACCAACCGACAAGAAACTGATCATCCTTGATGGCACTGGCAAAGGTCCAGTGCTCAACATCGCGGTCATGAGCAACATCGCACCGAGTTATGCACCAGCAGGTCAGCACCTCATTGCCGCGGCTTTACCCGGTTATGTCGGTGACGATGTTGAAGACGTTGCCCGCCAACAGCTTCAAACCATGTTCGGACCAGAGGTTGCGTCATGGCGACATCTGCGCTCCTACCGCATTGCCCATGGCCAGCCCGATCAATCACCGCCATTTACGCCCAAGAAGAAGCAACACCTTGATAACGGCATATTCGTCTGCGGCGATCATCGCGACACCGCCTCGATTCAGGGTGCGTTATTCTCTGGTCGTCGATGCGCTGATTCGGTCACAGATTTTCTCGCACGTCGCGGATAACAAGAAAGCAGGAAGTTATGTCTACATCTGATCCAAACAAAGTCGTTTCAGAATCTCGGTTCGTCACAGCGACTCCTCAAGAAATTTTCAACTTGCT